>JAEZOA010000115.1 GCA_023441625.1 Bacillota bacterium | reverse complement strand
TAAAATTGTATTTTCGCCTGTAGAGACGGCTTATTTATACTAACACAATGCAGTTTTTATTGTCAAGAATATCATATCTATTTAATTCTGATTTAAGGCTTTTATTATGAATTATGTCTCTATTTTTCATGTGTTCTCGAGAGTTCTTCGGTTTCCTGCCTCATACAATCAAAAATCTACTGTAAATTTTTAAATATTGACACTTTATTGCCAGATTTATTATATATAACTCTATCACATAATCTATCAACAATAATTAATCCTCGACCATGCTCACACAATGATCTATTTATTGTTTCAGCATAATCATCTATTGAGGTTTGTTTAAATTTTGGTTTAAAACCATACCCCTCATCTTTTACACATATATATATAGTATTATTAACCAGCTTAAAAGTAACATAAATAGCTTTCTCTAGATCACAATTGTTGCCATGGCACAATGCATTAACTATTAATTCATTAAGGATTACTTTAATCTCAAACATTATTTGTTCACTCAAATAGTGTTCCGTCATAATTGCATTAAGAACTAAATCTATTTTACTGGAAAGACATGTAATATCATGTTCAATTGTATAAGTAACAGCCTTCAAAATTACACCCACCTAAATTATAATAATAATATTTATACCCTTATTTTTCTAGTATAAACACTAAGTAACATAATTAAAGTAAAGTCCTGAATCTGTCAAGAATTTTCTTTTCCATACGCGAAATATACATTTGCGAAACTCCAAACTTCTCAGAAATTTGTTTTTGTGTTAAATTCTGAATATAACGTAATGTAATAAATTCGCGCTCGACCTCACCAAACATTTCTAATGCCTTCACTAAAAAATCTCTATTTTCAATTTTCTCATATGTTTTTTCATCATATCCTAACGTATCTCCAAATTCAGAATCATTGTCCTGGTATACGCTCTGATCCAATGATTTAATTGTATTAGAATTTCCTGCTTCTATTATTTCAAGTACCATTTCCACACTAATTCCCATATGAGCAGCTATTTCATCAGCCCTTGGCACTCTATTAAGTTTTTGGGATAACTCATCTCTAGCCATATTAAGGCCTTGTCTTGCTTCATAAAGTCTTCTAGGAATCTTTATAGCTGTACTTTTATCCCTAAAAAATCTCTTTATCTCTCCAAGAATTGTGGGAGTCGCAAAACTTATGAACTTTACTCCCTTTTCAAGACTAAATCTATCTACAGCCTTTATTAGCGCCATACATGCAACCTGATATATATCATCGTAATCCACACCACGGTTTATAAACTTCTTTGACAGAAACTCCGCAAGATTCATGTATTTAGATATAATAAGATTTCTATACTTTAAGTCTTTTGTATTTAAATATTGTGTAAATAGCTCATTATCATCCATTTTTATGTCGCTATTAAAAATTTCCTCCATAGGTTACTCTCCAATCCTTTTGGTCATAACTATGGAATGGTTATTATTACAAAGCTCCACAGAGTCCATAAGTGCTTTTATTATATATAAGCTATATTCATTTTCAGCTTTTCCATCAAGGCAAACATGTTCCTTTTCTTTACCAGTAAATAACACTTCTAATTTATCACTATAAATTTCAAAAGATATTATATATTGAGTTATTTCATCCCCAACTCTAGCTAATATAATATTGCAAACCTCAGATACTGCCACTTTAATATCCTCAACTTCATCAATATTAAATCCTATTCTGTTTGCAACACTCGATGCAGTTAATCTTGCAGTACTAACGAATTCACTTTTTGCAGGCAGCACAAGGGTAACATTATCAGAAGAAACATCTTTCATTTGCAGCTCTCCTCTTTCTTTTCATAAATTTTTATTTAAAAATAGGTACACATTTATTGTGTACCCATAATTAATTAGCCTCAAACTATTTTATTCTTTAATCTTAAATAATTTATCTAAGCCTGTAATGATAAATAACTTCTTTATATTATCCTTTAGATTACAAATATAAATATCATAATTATCTTTACGTATTTCTTTAAGTGCTCCAACAAGAATCCCTAGTCCTGTGCTATCTATATATGTTAGTTCCTTGCAATCTATGAAAATATCACCTGCGCTTGAATTAATCACTTCATTCAACTCATTTTTAAATATTTGTGAAGTATAGATATCGATTTCACCCGAAATCACTACACGGGTATTCTGGCCTTCTAATTCCTTTAAAACCTTGAGTCCACTATCCTCCATGTTAATCCCTCCTACAAATTGTTTATCTTATGCTTATCACTAGTAGAATATTGAAATATTATCCTACTCTGAAAATAGTTTTACTAGCTTAAGCACTAAATCTTCATTCTCTGGGTCCAACTTAATAACTAATATTTTCTCAGGTCCAATAACCCCTATATCTTCGAAGAACTTACTATGTGTCACATCAATCCCATATAACTTTGGTTCTTCATCTCTATACTTTAATACTTTTCTTTCCTCTGTACTTGTAGTGAACTGTTTTTCATACTCATCAACTACTCTGAGTTTTAAGTGTTCACTTTTCGAAGTGTCTATATTCAACTTTTTTGCCACATCTTCAAGCTCCATAAAAGGACCATCTTTTGCATAATTGTCGTAAGCACATTTATTCATAATAAATAAATCAGTATCAGATACAGACAATAGCACCATTATTTTAGACAAATTTGCATACTCTTGTGGATCAACATAGTTGTTAGTATAGATAGCCGAATCAATACCTACTGCTTTAATTTCAGGCAATTTTTCTATTATTTGTTCTTGAACTTTAGTAAATTCATCACTATTTACTTCTCCAATAAAACCAATCGAAATATCTGGATCTACTCTAACAACAAAAGATCTAACAATCACTCCAATAACAATAATAGCAAAAATGCTTATTAAAATATGAACCTTGTGGTAATAGAAAAAGTTCTCAGTTTTTTTCTTATCTATGCCTGCTTTCTGAAATACCTTATCTGCGTAATTAGGATCTCTTTCAAGCTTTGGTTCATCAACTTCATATCCCATTAAAATTCTATATGCTTCTGTACTTTCTTTGAAATCACTTTCTGCTTTTTCATCAAGCAGACCATCTGCTTTTAGGAGTTGATACTTTTTCATCAAAATATCATATTTCTTTTCAATGTCATATTTTGATGATTCTTTAGAAACCCCCAATACTTCTCTAGCTTCATTTAAAGTATATTTCAATATTATCCCTCCAACTTCTAATTTCTCACTTATGGTTATATAAACAGAATTTGGATGATTAATCTTTAGGCTTCATTGTAGGGAACAATAAAATATCTCTAATTGATGCCGAATCTGTCAGAAGAATAATAAGCCTGTCCACACCTATTCCAAGTCCACCTGTTGGAGGCATTCCGTATTCCAATGCTGTAACATAATCCTCATCCATCATATTTGCTTCTTCATCACCAGAATCTCTCTTTTTAACCTGATTTACGAATCTCTCTTTTTGATCAATTGGATCATTTAGTTCGGAATATGCATTAGCCATTTCTCTTCCAGTTATAAATAATTCGAAACGCTCTGTAAGTTCAGGGCAATCAGGCTTTCTCTTTGTAAGAGGAGACACCTCCACTGGGTAATCGTATATAAATGTAGGCTCTATTAAATTACTCTCTGCAAATTCTTCGAACATCAAATTCAGTATATCTCCACGAGTCATGCCATCCTTTATATAAACCTTCTTTTCATCTGCTGCTGCCTTTGCTTCTTCATCAGTCTTAATATTGTCAAAGTCAACACCTGCATACTTTTTAACCGCCTCAATCATTGAAAGCCTATTCCAAGGTGGCGTTAAATCAACTTCCTGCCCTTGATAAACTATTTTTGTTGTTCCTAGTGTTTCCTGAGCAACTGTAGAAATAAGATTTTCAGTGAGGTCCATCATCCCCTTATAATCGTTATAAGCTTCATAAACCTCCATAAGTGTAAATTCAGGATTGTGCTTTACTGACATCCCTTCATTTCTAAACATTCTACCCATTTCATATACCTTTTCCATGCCACCAACAATAAGCCTTTTTAGGTATAGTTCAGGTGCTATTCTAAGGTACATATCAATATCTAATGTATTATGGTGTGTTATAAAAGGTCTAGCGGTTGCTCCTCCAGGTATAGTGTTTAAAAGAGGTGTATCCACTTCTAGGAATCCTCTATCATCTAGGAATCTTCTAATAGATTTGATAATCTTGCTCCTAAGAACAAATGTATTCTTAACCTCAGGATTTACTATCAAATCAACATATCTTTGTCTATATCTCAAATCAGTATCCTTTAGACCATGCCATTTTTCAGGCAGTGGTAGCAAAGACTTTGATAATAAATCAATTTCTTTTACTTTAATAGAAATTTCGCCCTTATGAGTTCTAAATATTTCTCCCTTAACGCCTACGATATCACCGATATCATATTTTTTAAAGAACTCATAGCTTTCATCCCCAACTTCATCTTTTCTGACATATAGTTGGATCCTTCCATCTCTATCCTGTAAATCACAGAAACCTGCTTTGCCCATTCCCCTTTTTGACATTAACCTTCCTGCAATAGAAGTTGTTTGGCCTTCTAATGCATCAAAATTATCCACAATATGTTTTGTTGAATGCATTACATCATATTTAACAACCTTAAATGGGTCTTTGTTCTTTTCCTGTAAATCCTTTAATTTTGAACGTCTAACCTTAAGTATTTCACTTAAATCCTGTTCTTCATTTTGTCCGTTAGTTTGCATATTTTCTTCTGACATTTATATCCTCCATTAATTCCAATCTTATAAAAAACAGTTTACATGGTAATGTAAACTGTTGTTATAATTATATATTAACTTTGTACCAAGTAGCAACAAATTGTATACATTATTTTTCTACTTCGAAATCTCAAGTATCTTAAATTTTATTGAGCCATCTGGCACTTGAACTTCCACAACATCATCCTTTTGATGTCCAATTAATGCTGCACCAACTGGTGATTCATTTGATATTTTAGACTTTATGGGATTAGCTTCTGTAGAACCGACAATAAGATATTCAACTTCTTCATCAAATTCAAGATCATAAATTTTTACTTTTGATCCCAAACTAACTACATCAGTATTTACATCATCTTCATCGATTACACGAGCATGTTTTAACATAGATTCAAGCTGCAAAATTCTCCCTTCAACCTGAGCCTGTTCGTTTTTAGCCTCATCGTATTCTGAATTTTCAGATATATCTCCAAACGAAAGCGCCTGCTTTATTCTCTCGGCAACTTCCTTCCTTTTTGTACCTCTAAGAAGCTCTAATTCCTCTTCTAATTTTTTCAAGCCTTCGTATGTTAATACGACTTCTTTTGCTGACATTTGAAGCCCTCCTTTACCTTAATTTTTTCTGCTAACCTATCATAATCAAAAAATATTATTTACTTTAAATCCTTTAATTATGATTATATATTATACATATCTAATATCTATAGAAAAAATTCATTAAGCTTAGGTCAGCTTGTTTCGCTAACTAATTATAAATTACATATAATATAATGTCAAGAACCCCACGCCCAATATTTTACAGTTAATAAAAAATATGCATTATAATTTAAAATTGATATTATCAGGACGAGGACAATTCACTATCCTTAAGAATAACATCATGAGCTCCGCCCTCTTTAATACTTGTTGCAGAAACAAGAGATAATCTAGCTTTTTGCTGTAATTCAGTAATTGATAAAGCTCCACAATTACACATGGTAGATTTTACTTTGTGTATAGTTGTGTCCAAATTATCCTTAAGTTTACCAGCATATGGTACATATGAGTCAACACCCTCTTCAAAACCAAGCTTAGAATCGCCACCCATATCATACCTTTGCCAATTTCTAGCACGATTTGAACCTTCGCCCCAATACTCTTTAACAAAATTTCCACCGATTTTTATTTTCCTTGTTGGACTTTCATCAAATCTTGCAAAATATCTTCCAAGCATTACAAAATCAGCACCCATAGCAAGAGCGAGTACAATATGATAATCATGTACTATTCCACCATCTGAACAAATGGGAATGTAAATACCAGTTTCTTTTAAATATTCATCCCTTGCTGCTGAAACCTCTATAATTGAAGAAGCTTGTCCTCTTCCAATACCCTTTTGCTCTCTGGTTATACAAATAGAACCTCCGCCTATTCCAACTTTAATAAAGTCAGCACCAGCGTTAACCAAGTATCTGAAGCCTTCTTTATCTACTACATTACCTGCTCCAACTTTAACCTTATCATTAAAGTTTTCCTTAATCCACTTTATTGTATCAGCTTGCCACTCACTATATCCATCTGATGAATCAATACAGACTAAGTCAACACCAGCATCAACTAAAGCAGTAACTCTTTCAACATAATCACGAGTATTAATACCTGCTCCAACTATTAAGCGTTTATGGCTATCAAGTAATTCATTTGGGTTTTCTTTATGGCTATCATAATCTTTTCTGAATACCAAGTAGATTAATCTATTATTATTATCTATAATTGGAAGACAATTCAGCTTATGCTCCCAGATCATATCGTTTGCTTCTTTTAATGATATACCCTCATATCCATAAATAAGCTGAGAAAATGGCGTCATAAACTCATGAATTTTCTGATCCAAAGATGCTCTACTAAGTCTATAATCTCTGCTTGTAACAATTCCAACTAATTTTCCAGTTGGAGTGCCATCCTCAGTAATTGCAATTGTTGCATGACCTGTTCTTTCCTTTATATTGACAACATCCCTAAGAGTATCATCAGGTCTCAAATTACTATCACTTACAACGAAGCCTGCCTTATATTTTTTTACCTTTCTTACCATTTCGGCTTGTTTCTCAATGCTTTGAGACCCATAAATAAAAGAAACTCCTCCGCATTTTGCCAATGAAATTGCCATTTTGTCATCTGATACAGATTGCATTATAGCTGATGCAATAGGAATATTTACTTCAAGAGAAGGTTTTTCTCCAAGCTTATACTTAACTATTGGAGACCTTAGCGTGACATTGCTTGGTATACATTCCTTTGTGCTTAAATTTGGTATTAATAGATATTCGCTAAATGTTCTCGATGGTTCATTGTAATAATATGCCATTTCTTCCTCCTTAATAGATACCTATAATTAATTTTTATTTTCATTATATATAAAGCAAATCAACTTAGCAGTACAAAGCCATAGGCGCTGACAGAAGCTCAGTTGCACTTATATTTTCTTAAAAGTGTTCAAAAAAGCAAAGAACAAATGTCCTTTGCCTTAGTCATAAATCAATTAAAATCATTCAAAAACCTTCCTTGGAATGTACTTTTTAAATGAATCTACCATTTTAGCATGTGGTTCAAACATAACAAGGGTCTTTTCACCGTCTTTTGTCAATGAAATAAAATATATGTCTTGTGATTGCATCGACGAAACAGCTGTTATGCGCTTTTTAATACTCTGAGTATTATGATCATACTTTCCGCTAGTTAGTTTAGCTATCATTTCAAAGTCTTTACAGTTGCCAGAGAAAATTCTTTTTCTTCTCTTTTGAGCAATAATCATGTCTATGTCTAACTCTCCATTGGTAACGATATACTCATATTCGATGCTTCTATTTCTAATAAATACATAAGAAATATAACCAATACCAACAACGAGAAATGGCATAAAAGCAGAAAGAAACTGTAGGGAAAGTACTATAAGTATTAATGATAATGCCAACACAATTATTCCTACAATAATAAGTGCATCAAAAATAGTTCTATTCCTTTTTACTATTTTTTCTAAAAATACATCCAACTGAACCCCTCCTATAAATGCTAAGAATATATTTTATTATGTTTAATAAATAATAATAAATAAATGGAATAATATCAAGTACCAAAATCAATAATTGGTAAAAATCCTTTATATTTTTATATTATAATGAATTTTATCATTTATAATCATATTTTTCAAATTTAATTAAACAAACAAGTCTCATGCCAACATTTCTTCTGTTAAAAAATAAGGATTGGCTGTAAAATGTTTCTCAGCCAACCCTCCTCTGAATTATTTGTTTTTAGTACATTCCGCCCATACCACCTGGCATTCCGCCACCTGGCATAGCTGGTGCTTCTGGTTCTGGCTTATCTGTTACAAGACTTTCTGTTGTAAGAACCATTGCTGCAATTGAAGCAGCATTTTGAAGTGCAGATCTAGTAACCTTTGCAGGATCAACTATTCCACTTTCAATCATATCAATATATTTTTCATTTAGAGCATCAAATCCAATGCCTTTATTGCTAGATTTAATTTTATCAACTATTACTGAACCTTCAAGACCAGCATTAGCAGCTATTTGTCTTACTGGTTCTTCAAGAGCTCTAAGTATAATCTGAACACCTGTCTTTTCATCACCAGTTTCTGTCTCAGTCAGCTTAGCAACATCTGGTATTACATTTAGTAATACAGTACCACCACCAGCTACTATACCTTCTTCTACAGCAGCTCTTGTAGCAGCAAGTGCATCTTCAATTCTAAGCTTCTTTTCCTTCATCTCAGTCTCAGTTGCAGCACCAACCTGAATAACAGCTACACCACCAGATAGCTTTGCAAGTCTTTCCTGAAGTTTTTCTCTGTCAAAATCAGAAGTAGTATCCTCAATTTGAGATTTTATTGAAGCAATTCTATTTTTAATATCTTCTTGACTACCAGCACCATCAACAATAATAGTGTTTTCTTTTTGAATTATAACCTGTCTAGCCTTACCAAGCTGTTCTATTTTAGTCTCCTTCAAATCAAGACCTAACTCTTCAGTTATTACTTCACCACCTGTTAAAGCTGCAATATCTTGGAGCATTGCTTTCCTTCTGTCTCCAAAGCCTGGAGCTTTCACAGCCACACAAGTAAATGTTCCTCTTAGCTTATTAACAACAAGAGTTGCAAGAGCTTCACCCTCAACGTCTTCAGCAATAATTAAAAGCTTCTTACCTTGTTGAACTATCTGCTCTAAAACTGGAAGAATTTCTTGAATGTTAGTAATTTTCTTGTCAGTGATAAGAATATATGGATCATCTAATACAGCTTCTAGCTTATCAGTATCAGTAACCATGTATGCTGATAGATAACCTCTGTCAAACTGCATACCCTCAACAACTTCTAAGTTTGTACCCATTGTCTTTGATTCTTCAACAGTGATAACTCCATCGTTTGTTACCTTTTCCATTGCATCAGCAATAAGGCTTCCTATTAATTCATCATTGGCAGATATAGTAGCAACCCTTGCAATATCTTCTTTTCCCTTAATCTTCTGGCTATTTGTTTTAATTCCAGCTACTGCAACATCAACAGCCTTTTGTAAGCCTTTCTTTAAAATCATTGGGTTAGCGCCTGCAGCAACATTCTTCATTCCTTCTCTTATAATTGCTTGTGCAAGAAGTGTTGCAGTAGTTGTACCGTCACCAGCTACATCGTTTGTCTTTGTAGCTACTTCCTTAACTAATTGAGCACCCATATTTTCAAATTTATCTTCAAGCTCAATCTCTTTAGCTATAGTGACACCATCATTTGTAATTAAAGGTGAGCCAAATTTCTTGTCCAAAACAACATTTCTACCCTTAGGTCCAAGGGTAACTTTTACTGTATCAGCTAATTGATTTACGCCTCTTTCAAGTGCGCGTCTAGCGTCTTCACCGAATTTAATTTCCTTTGCCATATTTTATTGCCTCCTATAAATAATTATTCAACAATAGCAAGGATATCGCCCTGCTTAACAATTGTATATTCCTGTCCATCATACTTTACTTCAGTTCCGGAATATTTGTTTGTAAGTACCCTATCTCCAACTTTTACTTCCATTTTAATTTCATTTCCATCAACCACTGTTCCAGGGCCAACAGCAACAACTTCAGCTACCTGTGGTTTTTCCTTTGCACTACCTGGTAATACTATTCCGCTTTTGGTAGTCTCTTCACCCTCAAGCATTTTAATAACTACTTTATCACCCAATGGTTTTATCTTCATTGTTTTACCTCCTTGAATAATTTAGATCTTGTTAGCACTCACTTCTAATGAGTGCTAATTGCTATATATTATATTATATACTGAAAAGAATATTTTCAAACACTCTTTTCTAATAAAAATAGCTATATTTAGCCATTATATCGAATTACACTAATATTACCCCCCGATTTCTTCTATTTTATCCCTATATCTCCGAATAACATATATTATACTAATTGGACTATAATTTAAAATTCTTTAAAGCTCTATGAAATGTAACTGAAGAAAGCTTATATTTTTTAAGCAGCTCTTCCTTACTCATTTCGATATAGTATTGCTTACAGTAAGTGTATTCAAGTGCAGCCGCGTATGCTACTACACTTGTATTAATTCTTTGCAGCTGTTCCTCATTATATATTAAGCATTCATTAAGTATCCCTATTATTTCCTTTTTATAATATGGACTATACATTATTTCCCTATGGTTTAATACACACTCTATTATTGGTAAATAGCTTTTACTAAGTTTTTGTATGGGACTATGTAGCTGAGTATATAATTGCTGATATTTTATTGGGCTAAACATAAGGTTGTTTGCTTCATTATTTAAGCTCAATATTCTATTGTATTCATCTATTGCTAATAATTCCTTATTTGAGGAATTATTATAGCACTTAATATATTCTAGCCATTGAATAAGCTCATAATTATTTTTATTCTCTGAAACTATAATACTATAAATTTCACTAAATTTTTCAGAATTTTTAGTTATAGCATATCCTAACAATAAAGTAGAATAAATATATGAATCGTTATACTCTGGCAGATACATTTCTAACAGTAATATTAGTTCATCTATTTTATTAAAAACTAGTAGAGTTGTCGCAACACATAGCAACTCATCTCTATTACTAATGTCTCCCAAGTCCAGAGTTTGTAAAAGTTTATTCACCCTTCTATGCTTTCCTGTATGAGAAAGTATGTAAATATGGAGACAATTTGCCCATACATTATCTTTGTCAATAATTTTGACAGTCCTACAAATGTGGTTAGCACGTTCAAAATTCTTCTGCAGCATTAAAGTTAATGTAAGTAAATTTCTGGCCCTTACACTATTGGGATTTGAACTTAGTGCTTTATATAGCACTCTAGTAGCATTCCTTAAGCTGCCTTGCTGTAAATACCTTTTGGCACTACTGGTATTGTTATTTGAACGTATGATAAATCCACTATCCTTGGTAATACCTTCATAAAGCTTTAAATAGAAATTCATTTCTGAGACTTCTTCACTGAACTCACCATCGTTATCAAAATAAAGATATTTTTCAAAATATTCTGCGGCTTTATCAGCATTACCAATTTCAAAACTGTTACATCCTAGTCCAAAATAACAATCATGCATAGTTGGATCAAAATTTAAAAGAATATCACAAAACATTCTGCTTGCGTCTTTGGGACGTCGAATTTCAGATAAAAAGCAAGCTATATTAAATTTATATTCACAATTTTCCGGGTCTAGCTCTATTACCTTTTGTAATTTTTTTAAAGCATACCCTAAATTCCTTTTATTTGCATAACGTAAACCTTTACAAAAATAAAACTCAGGATTATTTCTATACTCATCAATACATAGCAAATTATTTTTCACTTATCTTCTTCCCTTTAGTTCGCCATAAATTTCTTCAAGAGTAAGCCCTCTTTCAACTAATAATACTAATAAATGATACATTAAATCAGAAACCTCATATCTGATCTCATCCTTAGATTTATTTTTAGCGGCAATTATAACTTCAGCAGCTTCTTCTCCAACCTTCTTAAGTATTTTATCGAGTCCTTTTGTAAATAGATAATTAGTATATGAACCTTCCTTTGGATTTACTGTTCTGTCAACAATAACATCATAAACCTCATTGAGTATCTGAGCTGTTGGCTTTTCTTCATCAGTATTTTCTTCCCACTTACCATCTGTCATTGTTCTATAAAAACAAGTTTTGTTTCCAGTATGGCAAGCTGCTTCTATTTGTTCTGCTTCGATTAGTATAGTATCTCCATCACAATCAAGCTTAATAGCCTTAACAATTTGGAAATGTCCTGAAGTCTCACCCTTTAGCCAAAGTTTGCTGCGACTACGACTAAAATAGTGTACTTTTCCTGTCTCTATAGTTTTATCAAAGGCTTCTTCATTCATATAAGCTACCATTAAAACCTCTTTAGTTTTAATATTTTGAGTAACTACAGGAATAAGACCTTTTTCATTAAATTTTAATGAACTCTTTAAATCACCCATTTTTAACGCCTCCAAATTTATTTATTCTAGCTGTAAATTATTAACTAGAATATATTATCATTAAATATAATTATATTCTAGTTTCAATACCATTTCTACTTAAGTACTGCTTCAAATCACTTATTTCCATTTCTCTGAAATGAAATAGTGATGCAGCAAGAACAGCATCTGCTTTACCCTCAACTAATGCGTCACGGAAGTGTTCCATTTTTCCAGCTCCACCTGATGCAATTACAGGTATCTTTACATTTTCTGATATTGTTCTAGTGAGTTCAATGTCATAGCCATCCTTTGTCCCGTCTTTGTCCATGCTGGTCAAAAGTATTTCACCGGCCCCTAGCTTTTCTGCCTCTATCGCCCACTCAACAGCATCCTTACCTGTATTTACTCTTCCGCCATTTAAGTAAGTATCCCATCCAGAGCCATCTAACCTTTTCTTAGCATCAATTGCTAATACAACACACTGACTACCAAACTTCCAAGCCGCTTCAGATATAAGAGCAGGTCTCTTCAGAGCAGCCGAATTTACCCCAACCTTATCTGCACCAGCCTTGAGAATTTCTCTAAAATCCTCAGAGGTTCTTATTCCGCCTCCAACAGTAAATGGAATAAATACTTGTTCGGCTACACGTCTTACAACATCTAGCATTATTGCCCTTGCATCTGAAGACGCAGTTATATCAAGAAAGGTTAGCTCGTCTGCTCCAGCCTTGTCATAGAAAGCAGCTGCCTCAACTGGATCCCCAGCATCAATTATATTTACAAACTGTACACCCTTTACAACTCTGCCCGCATGAACATCCAGGCAGGGAATAATTCTCTTTGTAAGCATTTATCTCAATCCTACTTCCCTAAAGAATCAATTGCTTCTTTTAAATCAATGTTCCCCGTGTATAATGCTTTTCCAACAATAGCTCCTGTCACACCAGTAGCTTTTAAATCAGTTATGTCCTTCAGACAGCTTACTCCGCCAGAGGCAATGACTGATATGTTGACAGCCTTTGCCATTTCACTCATTGCTGTCAGGTTTGGCCCCTTTAACATTCCATCTCTTGAAATATCAGTATAAATAATTGTTTTTGTACCTAACTGTTCAACTTTTCTTGCAAATTCAATAGCTGTAAAATCACTTGTCTGTTCCCAACCATGTATAGCAACCATACCATCTTTTGCATCTATGCCAACAACAATTTTGTCCTTGAATTCCTTAAGGGCTTCTTTTAGCATTTCCTGATTATTAACAGCAGACGTTCCAAGAATCACCCTGCTGACCCCATAAGAAAGAATTTTTTCTATTGCATCTAAGCTTCTAATTCCTCCGCCTAGCTGAACAGGGATAGTTAATTTCGTTGCAATTTGTTTAATAACACCAGCATTTTCAGAATTACCTGACCTAGCTCCATCCAAATCAACAACATGTAAATACTGCGCACCCTGTTCCTGCCATTTCATTGCAATTTCTACAGGGTTATCTCCAAACACAGTCACATCATCATAGCTACCCTGCTGTAGCCTTACACATTTACCATTAATAATATCAATTGCAGGATATAGAATCATCGTATTACCATAAACCTTTCTGACTCACTAAAATTTTATTAAACAACGCAAGTTGGAAAGCCAACATTGCTTATGTTAATTAAATACGCCCTTACAATGAGCCCCTGTAAGGCGTGATACCTATAAAGTATAAATTCCGTTGAAGGCAGATTATTTTGAAAGTGTAATGCTCTCAGTATAATCTGCCTTCACATAACTCACATATCTGCAAAATTCTTAAGTATATTTAATCCTACATCTCCACTCTTTTCAGGGTGGAACTGTGTACCCATAATATTTCCTTTACATACAGCGCAATCAAACTCAATACCATAATGGCAGGTAGCCCCAACATCATAGTTGTTCTGGGCTGTCAAATAATATGAGTGAACAAAATACACATAGCTATTTTCCTGTATACCTTTAAAAATACCATTATGCTGCTTAATTTGCAGGCTATTCCACCCCATATGGGGAACCTTGAGTCCCATGTCTAAAGGAAATTGTGTTATACTGCCCTTAAGCAGACCAAGTCCCTGAACTCTTTCTCCGCCCTCAGTACTGTAATCGAACATTAGCTGCATACCTAAGCAAATGCCTAAAAGAGGGGTTTCTTTTTCAGCTACCTTATGAATAACAGAAATCATATTTGTTTTTTCCAAGCTATTCATAGCATCAGCAAAAGCTCCGACACCTGGTAAAATCACTTTATCAGCTGCTAATATTTCTGCATGATTCGAGGTTATTATTGAATTATATCCTATAAAGCTAAATGCCTTTTGAACACTTGCCAAATTTCCAACACCATAGTCGATGATAGCAATCATACTTATCTCCGTCTAATCAGAATTTTTTTCCAGTAATTCTCTCATAAGCTTCTAAATATTTCTCTTCTGTCTTTTTAATAACTTCCTCAGGAAGTTTAGGAGCTGGAGGCTGTTTATCCCATGTAAGACTTTCAAGATACTCTCTTAAGAACTGCTTATCAAAGCTCTTTTGTGCTCTGCCAGGCTGGTATTCCTCCATTGACCAAAAGCGTGAGGAATCAGGTGTACACACCTCATCTCCAACCAATAATTCTCCTTCAGATATACCAAACTCAAACTTGGTATCCGCTAGAATAAGTCCCTTGTTCTCCGCATGCTTACTAGCTTTTAAGTATAAATTAATACTTGCATCCTTTAATTTTGTTGCCATTTCTACTCCAATTCTGTCACAGAGCACTTCAAAGGAAACATTTACATCATGTCCCTCTGACTCCTTTGTGGACGGAGTAAATATTGGTTCTGGCAGCTTATCAGCCTGTTTCAAACCTGCTGGTAGCTTTATTCCACATATGCTGCCTGTTTGTTGATATTCTTTAAGTCCTGAACCCTCAAGATATCCTCTTACTATACATTCAGCAGGAAGCATATCAATTTTCTTTACTAGCATGGACCTTCCTTCAAGCTCCTCTTTAAAAACTGATAGCTCTTTTGGATACTTGTTAACATCTGTAGTTATTACATGATTTCCTATAACATCCTTCGTATAATCAAACCAAAAAGCAGATATGCTATTTAGAAGTGCTCCCTTATTTGGAATCAACTCTGAAAAAACGACATCAAAAGCCGATATTCTATCTGTTACAACAATAAGAAGTTTGTCACCTAAATCATAAACATTTCGTACCTTTCCCTTTATAAATAAGGGCAGTCTTATAAAATCTGTGTTGTTAATAAGCATAATAACCTCCATGCCACATTTGGGCTAAAATAGTATTGAAAAGATTACATGGAGGTACGCAATTAAATCATAACTGCATTTTGATTCTTTCAAGCTAACCTCCATGCCCACATTTGGGCTCTATTTTTCACGCTGTACCTCTGATATCTTTTATCCAAAAATTAAATTAAAGTAGTCCTTTTGTTGACATTACTCCTACTATTCTTGTATCAATTTTCGTCGCCTCGTCAAGAGCCCTGCCAAAAGCCTTGAACATGGCTTCTATAATGTGATGGCAATTTACCCCATGCAGAAGTTTTATATGAAGGGTAATTCCTGCATTAAATGCTACTGCTCTGAAGAACTCTTCAACAAGTTGTGTATCCATTTGTCCCACTGCTTGTTGTGGAAGATTAGCATCGAAAACCAAAAATGGCCTATCACTTAAATCCAAAGAGACCTGAACAAGAGACTCATCCATAGGAACAAAAGCGTTGCCATATCTCTTTATAGATTTTTTATCACCAAGAGCCTGCTTGATTGCCAAGCCCAATGCAATACCTGTATCCTCCACTGTATGATGACAATCAACCTGTAAATCACCCTTCACATCAAAGTCACAATCCATTAGACCATGTTTAGTGAATAATACTAACATATGGTCAAAGAAACCTATACCTGTGCTAGCATTGCAATCGCCCTTACCATCAAGATTAATGTGTATTTTAATCTGGGTTTCTTTTGTATTCCTGTTTACTAAGCCCTCTCGCAAAAGTATCCCTCCCCTTCACATTATAAATTCCGAACCTTTTTTAACTTTTTGACCTTAATGTTCGTTAATTATTATAACAGATACTAGTAAGTTCATCAAGAAAAATGGCATTTTGTTCTGAAGTGCCCATAGTAATTCTTAAGCAGTTTTCCAATAGTGGTTCAGTTCCAAAGACTCTAACAAATATGCCCCTCTCACACAGCTTTTTATTAACCTCTTTTAAGTTATTGACTTTTACTAATATAAAATTAGCAAAGGAATTGTACACCGTTACTCCTTTTAGTTCTGATAGCTTGTCAGACATCCACTCTCTTTGCTCTATAAGTAATGCAATATTTTTATATATTTGTGCTTTCTCAGATAAAACTAATTCTGCAGCATACTGAGATATTGAACTTATGTTGTACGGCGGAAGAACTAATTTTATCGCCCTTGCTAATTGAGAACAGGAAATAGAATAGCCACATCTCACTCCTGCTAAACCAAATGCTTTTGAGAAGGTTCTCAGCACTAAGAGGTTTTGGTATTCATCAACATAGGGAATTACTGTTGTATCACAAAACTCTGCATAAGCTTCGTCAACTACAACAACAGACTTGCGGCAATGCTTTAACACCTCAAGAATATCATCACTTGACATTATGTTACCAGTAGGGTTGTTGGGGTTACAAATATAAATGATTTTAGGCTGTTCTTTTTCATATGTATCAATAATTTTTTCTTTTGAATACTCATATTTATCTTTTGGCTCAAGCACATATTTAATGGGCTTTCCCCCTGCAATCAAGCACGCATCTCTATACATGCCGAATGATGGAACTGGATATAGTATCTTGTCTTCACAACCTATAAATACATTAGTCAAAACTTGAATTAGCTGATCTGAGCCAGTACCAACTACTATTTTCTCTTCATCAATACTCCAGTGCTTTCCTATAGCCTTTCTTAATTGGCTGGAATCGGTATCTGGATAGAGATTTAGCTTTGGATCCCTTAGGATAAAAGCTGCAAGCTTTTCTCTCACCTCTAATGGCATATTAAAAGGGCTTTCATTTGCATCAAGCTTAATTTTATAGGGCTGCTGATTTGCATTATATGGTATAAAACTCCTGATTTCTGGCCTTATTAATTGTTCTATCATGCCATCCTCCAAACTAAAAAATAATCAACTCAACTTCCCCAGTTGAAAATTGTAGGTGTTCATACTTATCAGTGGAAATTTGAGTAATTAAGCATCAAACCTAGCTTTAACAGCATTTGCATGGGCATCTAAAAGCTCCGCTTCTGCAAATCTCACAATGTCCTCACTGGTTTTCTCAAGAGCCTTCCTGTTATAATATATTAAACTGGTCTTTTTAATAAACTGGTCTACGTTTACAGGTGAAGAAAATCTCGCAGTACCGCTAGTCGGTAATACATGACTAGGTCCTGCCATATAGTCACCAAGAGGCTCTGGAGAATAGTTCCCTATGAATATTGCTCCTGCGTTTTTTATTAGACCCAGTACTCCCATAGGTTCATCTATGCAAAGTTCAAGATGTTCAGGTGCTATGTTGTTTGAAACCTCAATAGCACTTTCAATATTGTCTACCAAAATAGCAAATCCATAATCTTTTAAAGATTTTTCTATTATTGTTCCTCTACTCAATTTAGCCAACTGCTTTTCTATCTCAGCAATAACCTTTGAAACCAAGCTTTCATCATTTGTAATAAGTACTGATGATGCAAGTACATCATGCTCTGCCTGAGAGAGCAGGTCAGCAGCTACATATTCCGGTTTTGCAGTTGAATCGGCTATTACCAATATCTCACTTGGTCCCGCAAACATGTCAATATCGCAATCTCCGAATATAAGCCTTTTAGCTGTCGATACATAAACATTTCCAGGCCCACAAATTTTATCTACACAGGGTATTGTCTCAGTTCCATATGCCATTGCAGCAATAGCTTGAGCTCCCCCAACTCCATACACCTCATCAATTCCAGCTTCTCTTGCAGCTACCAACATGGCTGGATTTACCTTACCATTTTTAGGAGGAGTACACATAATCATTTTTGAAACACCTGCAACTTTTGCTGGAACAGCAGTCATTAAAACAGATGATATAATCGGAGCTGTTCCTCCAGGAACATATAAACCAACCTTTTCCAAGGGACTTACTAGCTGCCCTAATACAGTTCCATCCTCTTTTGGGCTAATCCAACTATTCTGTAGCTGCTTTTCATGAAAGCTATATATGTTTTTCTGAGCTCTTTTTATTGTCTGAATTAGCTCTTCATCAATCTCCTTATATGCTGCAGTTATTTCCTCCTCTGATACCCTTATACATTCTAGCTCTGAGTTATCAAATTTCTTAGTATACTCCCGCAATGCCTTGTCACCAGATTTTTTTACATCATTCACTATTTCAGCAACAATATTTAGAATGTTGCCACTATCGTTGGTCTTTGTTCTTTCAATTAACCTTTCATATATTTTATTAGCCTCTGCTCCATTATTATCCTTGCGTAAATCAACTATATTAAGCATTCTTTTTACCTCCTAACTGCTCTGCTACCCCATTAATAATTCTCTGAATACGGTCGTTCTCCATTTTCATACTAACTCTATTAACAACCATCCTAGCACTTATATCCGCGATTGTATCCAGTACTACCAAGCCATTCTCCTTTAATGTACGTCCACTCTCTACCAGGTCTACTATAACCTCAGATAGACCAACTAATGGAGCTAGTTCAACAGAACCGTTAAGCTTAATTATCTCAACACTCTCTCTTCTAAATTTCTCAAAGTAATTTCTGGCAATGTTAGGATATTTTGTTCCCACTCTTTTAATATTGAGCTCATCTATTTTTCCTTCTAGTTCTGCTGGTCCTGCAAGTGCCATTTTGCAAGCAGCATACCCTAGATCAAGTACTTCGTACAGATTTCTACCTTCCTCAAGCAAGGTGTCCTTTCCCACAATTCCTATATCAGCAGCACCATATTCAACATATGTAGGAACATCTGCAGGCTTTGATAAAAAGAATTTAATCTTGTTTTTCTCATCTGACAATATTAGCTTTCTAGTTGAAGCTTTGAGCTCAGAGCAATCAATCCCTATATTTTCAAACAATTCAATTGACATTTCAGTAAGTCTTCCTTTTGAAAGTGCAATAGTTAAATATCTCATAATTATGTCCATGCCCCGCATTTGGTACAAAACTCAGTTAAATTACTGACATGGACTCGGTCCCCCTCGTATTATATAGTCATAGCTTTTCTTTACCTTTTCTAGAGGTTAAGCTATGCTGTTTTAAGATACTGTGGATTAGTTAGTCCCCCCTACCACTTGATGGTTTAAAAAAG
>JAEZOA010000023.1 GCA_023441625.1 Bacillota bacterium | reverse complement strand
GTGCAGGTCCTATCGGATTATATTTTACAATGCTTTTCAAGAGCAATGGGGCTGGAAAAGTGATTGTATCTGAACCGTCAAAGTTCCGTGCTGATTATGCCCGTGAATGTGGAGCTGACGTTATTGTAAACCCATTAGAAGGGAATCTAAAGGAAGCGGTTTTGGCAGAGACTAACGGACTGGGAGCTGACGTAACTGTTGATGCAGTGGGTGTGCTTTCTCCTGACGCTATTGCTTGCACAAGACGTGCCGGCAGAATTGTATTATTTGGACAAAATGGTGCTGTAAGACAGACTATTTGTCAGAATGATATTACAAGAAACGGATTAACTGTATTTGGAAATTATATTGGAACTTTTTTGCTGCCTTCAACAGTAAAACTTTTAGATGCTGGACTAATTCCTGTGGAAAAGATGATTACACACAGACTGCCACTGACTGATTTTGCTGTAGGTTTGGAAGCAATGCGCAAAGGCGAGGCCCTGGAAGTTATTTTGTATCCGGGCAAAAAGTAAAAAGGAGGTACCATATGTATCGTTATAGTATGACACAATGGATTGTTGGAAATGAAAATATTGAAAACAGTTTTCAACGCCTTAAAAAATATGGATATGATGGAATTGAATTTGCAGCAGAGCCTTATACAACGGACCAAGATATGATTGTCAAATTAATGGAAAAATATGAGATATCCTGCACTTCCTTATGCGGGATATTCACAACAGATAGAGATCTTAGTGCAAAATACGCACAAGGTGGGATCCAATATTTAAAAGATTGTGTTGATTTTGCAATAAAGGTGAAAGCACCCTATATAATAGTTGTGCCTTCCCCTGTTGGGAGAACAGAGCCAGTAAAGGATTGCAACTATGAGGAAGCATGGGCAAATGCGGTTAAAAGTATAAAAATTGCTGCAGATTATGCACAAAGCAAAGGAGTTTGTCTTGCTATAGAAGCAATAAACCGTTATGAAACATATTTGGTAAATGATCTTACCAAAGCATTGCGGTTTGTAAAAGAAATAAACCATCCTGCTGTTGGTTTGATGGCGGATTTATTTCATATGAGTATGGAAGAAAAAAATTTAAGTGCCAGCTTACGAATGGTTTCAGATTATCTTATGCATGTGCATATTGCTGATAATACAAGAGAAGCAGCAGGCCTTGGAAATACTGATTTTAAAGAAATTCTTTATGTCCTGAGAGATATTAATTATCAAGGACCACTCACTATGGAATTTCTTCCTAAGATAGCAAATCCATATGCTGCTTCTGATATGGGAACTCATGCGAAGCTGATGGACCACTATGCCGAACATGCACTAAAGTATATGAAAACAATTGAAAGTAGCGTAATTTAGTACAAAATGAGTTTAAGAAGAATAGCCAAAGGATTAAGAGGAAATGAATCCCTGCGGTAATTCTATAATGTTACTCATTGCAATAAACAGTGCACATGTTGTACAGTGTTGATTAAATAAGAGAAAGTACGATATAATATTTGCATGTTTTGCTAGTTAGTAGCATGATTAGAAAATAAAAGGAGTTCTATTATGGCAACAATACATGAGGTGGCAGAAAAAGCAGGGGTTTCCGTTGCTACGGTATCAAGGGTTATCAATAAAAGTGATAATGTAGCAATAAAATCAATTGAAAAAGTAAAAAAGGCTATTGAGGAACTAGGCTATCATCCAAATAATCTTGCTCGTGAATTGAGAAGGTCTGAGTCAAACCGCATATTGGTACTCCTCCAATCAATATCAAATCCGTTTTATGCAACTATTGTAAAAGGTATAGAGGATATTGCTCAAAAGAATAGCTATAGCATTATGCTTTGCAACACAGACTCTGATTTGATTAGAGAGAAAAATTATATAGATTTGCTGGCTAAAAAGGTGGTCCAAGGAGCTATTCTTCTTGATACAGAAATGTCAACTGATGAACTTAATGTTGTAGCAGAAGTAAATGACTTGGTGCTTTGCTGTGAATACAAACAAGGAGCAAATGTTCCACATGTTATGATTGATAATTATTTAGCGACAAAAACAATTCTAAGACATTTATTGAGTCTAGGACACCGCAGAATTGCTTTAATTGCAGGAGATAGCCATCTGTCCTCCACAAAGATTCGTTATAAAGGCTATGTAGATACTCTAAAAGAATATGGAATAAGTTTGGATGAAAACCTGATTTATCATAGTGAAAACAGTAGCTTTAAAATGGGAATGAGGGCCATGGAAACATTTTTAAACTGTGAAAATCGCCCAACTGCAGTTTTTGCTATGTCTGATGTCTTAGCAATTGGAGCGATAAAATCAATAAACAGTAGAGGTTTATCTGTGCCAGATGATATAGCAGTAGCCGGATTTGATGGAATTGAATATGCAGGAGTTTCAAATCCTAGTTTGACTACTATTGTTCAGCCTAGCTATGATATGGGATGCATTGCTATGGAGATGCTAATAAAAAAGATGAAAGGTGTAGCAAAAAGTAATCAGGAAGTAATTATTGAACATGAATTGGTGATCCGTGAATCTACAGTAAAATCTGCACTATAATTATAATGTTCCAGAATACACGAGGCTTAAGAAAGACGGAAATATCAGATTTTAGTTTACACTCAGAAAAATGCAACTATAGCAAAAGGGATTTTGAGTAATTGGCGGGCTTGAAAACTTGATGACAATAAATAAATATCAGATTAGACCTCTGTACACAGTACGAAATAATTCTAAAGGACAAGTCTTTCATAAGATAAATCAATGTGGAGTTGAGGATTAAAAACTCACTTATAATGTAGCATTTTAAATAATATTTGCTTGCTTAATTGGTTCTTATAAATTGTTTTATGTAAACTTGTGGTTTTATAGTTCAGTATCCGCAAAAAATAAAGATGATTAATATAGATCACAATCTGGAGGTAAAAGATGAAGCTGGGATTCGTTAGTGCAATTCTAGACGCTTCTTCCTTTGAAGAGGTAATTGATTTTGCTAGTGAAAATAAATTTCAATGTGTTGAATTAATGTGTTGGCCGGTTGGTAAGGCAGAAAGACGATATGCGGGCGTTACTCATATAGACATATCTACTCTTGACGACAAAAAGGTTAATTACATCAATGCGTATTTAAAACAAAAGGGTGTCGGAATATCAGGATTGGCTTACTACCCAAATCCTCTTGACCCAGATAAAGGAAAAAGAGAATTTTATATAGAGCATATTAAGAAAATAATCAAGGCAGCGAATAAGCTTGGAGTAAAAAATATGAATACTTTTATTGGAAAAGATAAAAACAAGTCCATTGAAGAAAATTTTAAGATGTTCAAAGAAGTTTGGACTCCAATAATAAAATTTGCAGAAGAAAATGATGTAAAAATCGGTATTGAGAACTGTCCTATGTATTTTACAAGTGATGAATGGCCTGGGGGGTTAAACCTGGCATCAACACCTGCAATATGGAAAAGAATGTTTGAAGAAATACAATCTGATAATTTCGGACTTAATTATGATCCATCCCATCTATTGTGGCAGCAGATAGACTACATCAAACCAATATATGATTTTAAAGAAAAAATATTCCATGTCCATATTAAAGATATAAAAATATATCAGGATAAATTGAATAATGTGGGTAGTCTGGCAACTCCTTTGGAATATATATCTCCGAAAATTCCTGGACTTGGTGACATAAACTGGGGTAAATTCATATCTGCTTTAACTGATATAAGATATAAAGGATCAGTTTGTATAGAGGTAGAAGATAAGTCATTTGAAGATTCTTTTGAAGACAGGAAGAAATCTGTCATTTTAAGCAGAAACTATGTAAATCAGTTCTTGTATTAATTCACATCTAAAAAATGACAAATGGGAAACATTTTGTTGAAAAGGGGGCATTTTTATGCAAAAGGTTAAAGTGGGAATAATAGGTACAGGATTTATCGGGCCTGCACATATAGAAGCATTAAGACGGCTGGGCTATGTAGATGTGGTTGCTCTGGCTGATATGAATGAAGAGGTTGCAAAGAAAAAGGCAGAGCTTTTAAGTATTGGAAGGTACTATGGGGATTACAAGGAAATGCTAAAAGATACTGATATTGAGGTGGTTCATATCTGTACGCCTAATCACCTTCATTACATTATGTCAAAAGATGCAATGGAGGCGGGCAAGCATGTAGTGTGTGAAAAACCAATGGCTATGAATACAGCTGAAGCAGAAGAAATGATAAAAATAGCAAAAGAGAAGAATGTTGTAAACGCGGTGCATTTTAACCTCAGATTCTATCCTCTCATGCATCACGTAAAGAAAATGATTGAGAATGGGGAATTGGGAAGAATATTGGCCATAAATGGATCTTACCAGCAGGATTGGCTTCTACATGACACTGACTTTAGCTGGAGATTGCAGCCTGAGTTCAGCGGTGAATCAAGAGCTATTGCTGATATTGGATCTCACTGGATGGATCTTGTTGAATTTACTACAGGTCTTAAGGTAACAGAGCTATGCTCCGACTTAGCGATTTTCTATCCCACAAGGAAGAAGCCTTTAAAGACAGTAGAGACATACTCTGGTAATATTCTTACAGAAGATTATGAAGAAATAAAAATTAATACTGAAGACTATGCTACAGTACTTTTAAGATTTGATAATGGTGCCCACGGTTCAATGACAGTAAACCAGGTGGCAGCGGGAAGAAAAAATAGGTTGTATTTTGAGATTTATGGTACCAAAAAGGCTATTGGCTGGGATTCTGAGAGACCTAATGAGCTGTGGATTGGAAGACGTGATGCAGACAATGGTATACTGCTTAGAGATCCATCCCTTATGATGCCTGAAGCAAGAGAAATAACAAGTTTCCCGGGAGGACACAATGAAGGTTTCCCTGATACTTCCAAGCAGATGTTTGGAAAGCTTTATAAATATATATCAGAAAAAAGAAATTTAAAAGGAGAGACACCTGATTTCCCGACATTTGAGGATGGACACAGAGAGCTTAAGCTGTGCGAGAATATGATTAAGTCAGCCAAAAATGAAAAGTGGGTTAAGCTTTAAACAATATATCACTCCCTTTTTTCCCAATGTCATTAAGTTAAGGCCGATGTAAATTAAACCCCAAAGGGACTGTTGCAATAAAAAGAGCATTTGTGAATTAACATTTATAAAAGAATTAATGTATCTGGATAGAGCTACAGGTTGTTTCTAAAATCCAGAACTATGTTGAGAAAATTTAAACTGGATTTATTATAAAAATGAAAAGGCTATAACAAATTTTAATTCTGTTACAGCCTTTTTCATTTTATCTAATATTATTAACCCTTATAAAAGTCTTTAACCGCACTAAAAAATGAATCAATATTATTCCAGCTTGAAAGTGGAGGAACATCACAGCCTGATGAAATAACAAAATTCTTATGTTTACAGCAGTCCTTCATAATATTTAAGGTAGCTTCTCTTATAGATTCAGGAGTACCATTTCTGAATTGGCTTGCTGGATCAACATTTCCAAAGGCAATTGTGTCGGAAGGAATTAGTTTAAGCATTTCAGACATTTTTATTGCGTTTCCGAAGTGATATGCAGAAGCTCCAATCGACAATATTGAGTTGATCAATGGTATTGTGTTACCACAATTGTGATAAACAAGTATAAAGTTATCATCTTGAACAGCTTCAACAATTTCTTTTACATATTTTGATGAAAACTCTTCAATAAGTTTCGGCGAGAGAAGACCAGCAGCTGGCTCAGCCAAAACAACACCGTTTGCTCCTACTGCTTTATAAGCTTTAATATATTCAATAATAAATTGTGTAGTTTTTCTAAGAGTTTCATGTACCATTTCAGGCTCAACCTGACAATTGATCATTATTTCAGTCATATCCATCAGTCTGCCAGCCAGAGAGAAAGGACCAATTACACCAGCGAGAACTGGACGGTCAGTAATTAGCTTAGTAGCCTTTCCAATAGCCTCTATATATAAACCAGTACGTCCTGCACCTACTTCTGGAACCTTAAGTGCTTTAGCATCATCTTCATCCTCAATGAGCTTTCCTATAACTGTAGGCACTTCATCTCCAGAAATTCTAATTTGTGCTCCAAATGCCTCAGCCTCAACTGATAAATCCATCATACTCAATGAAGCTAAGGTATCACATTTGTCTGCAATAAGCTTCATACCAGCTGCCTGTTTTTCGCTGCTTGATATAAGCTCAACAACACTTATCCCCATAAGACTAATAGAAGGAAAAGATAATACAGGCATAGCTTTTTTAGTGTCGGCCTCAAGTAATTCCTTGAGCCATTTTTTCATATTCATTTCCATAGTTGCCTCCTTGAGCCGCAAATTGCGACAAAAATATTTTGTTTAGCAATAATCTTAACTTTGTGTACTTAGTAGCAATGTTACTAATGTTAGTGCTATGGATATTTAATGTAGCACGTTTATTTCATCTTTAATTTCATTTTAAAGAATGCCAAAATTAATTTGTATGACTTTTTTGTGATTATTAGTAAGTATTTATCAAGTAGTAGAAATAATTATGCGCCATTATTTGACTTGTATTATTTTTTGATTAGTAATTAAAATAATCATTAAAAAGTACAAAAAATATCAAATAATTGCAATACAGAAAATAGCTGATATAATAAAATAAAATCAAAAGAATTGCTTAATAATAAAATAAATATATAACTGGAGGAAGGTATAATGAGTATATTAAATGAAATTTCTGAAAATCTGCAGATAGGTAAAGCGAAGATTGTAAAGGAATTAGTAAATCAAGCCATAGCAGAAGGCACTAGTGCAGAGGCAATACTTAAAGAAGGCTTGCTAAAGGGAATGGGCATTATTGGCGAAAAGTTTAAAAAGGATGAGGTTTATGTACCTGATGTACTCATAGCAGCAAGAGCAATGAATGCAGGAACAGAAATATTGAAGCCTTTACTTGCTTCAAGTGGTGTTAAATCAGCAGGGAAGGTTATTTTAGGAACAGTTGCAGGTGATTTGCATGATATAGGTAAAAACCTGGTTAAAATGATGATGGAAGGTAAGGGACTTGAAGTTATCGATGCTGGTGTAGACGTATCAGCCGAGAAATTTATAGAGTTGGCAATTGCTGAAAATGCACAGATAATAGCTTGTTCAGCTCTTCTAACTACCACAATGGGAGAGATTGAAAATGTAATAAAGGCAGCTACAGACGCTGGTATTCGTGATAAAGTAACTATTATGATTGGTGGTGCACCTGTAACACAGAGCTTCTGTGAAAAGATTAATGCCGACCTTTATACTGCGGATGCAGCTTCAGCTGCTGAGGAAGCAGCAAGGGTTTGTGCAGAGGGCTAAACGTTAAACAGAATAAACAACGCAAGTTGGCAAGCCAACATTGCTTATGCTAATTAAATAAAATGGAACTCTGAGTACAATCTTGGAGTTCCTTTTTAGAGTTATGTATAGAAATAACTAAATTTGTTTCAGGTTTATTATTATGGGAATATTGATATTGTAAATAAATTTAAGATTTGATTAAATCTATTTCGGTACAGAGGAGGTAGGAACTAACAATGAGAGAACTATTTAAAGATACAGTTGAGAATTCTTTCAATTTAGATAAAGCAATTAAAAGTATAAAAGCCTATAGTCAATCTACCGGGATGGAAAGTTTTATTATTAATTCTAAAGGACAGTGCATATATAATTTCAGTAAAAATTCAGAATTATGCAGCTTATGTCAAAAAATTCAGGATACCACAAGTAAAAATTCCACATGTTCCAGTGTCCATCTTTATGGTAGCTATCAGGCCGAAAGGTTTGGAGGAAAATATGTTTTTTTCTGCCCTATGGGCTTTGTTCATTGGGCATCTCCAATAACCATAAATGACACTTTATCCGGAGCATTCGTGGGAGGCCCTGTTTTAATGGTAGATCCTGATGAGTTTATGCTCAAGGATATTATCAAAGAAAATGGTTTGAGTGACGATCAGATTCAAGAACTAAATGATTATATTAACAAGGTGCCAGTAATAGAACCTGAAAGAGTCAATAACTTATCAGAATTGCTTGCAATTTTGGCTAATAATATATCTGATGAAAACAGTTTAAGACATGAACAAAAGAATCAATCAGATGAACTTCAGTCAGACATATCTCAATGGATTCACTATATGAAGTCTATTGATGATAAGAACAGTGATTTTTCAACCTATCCTTTTGAGAAGGAAAGGATATTGCTATCTAAAATTGCACTTGGTGATAAACATGAGTCTCAAAAAATATTAAATGAGATACTTGGATATGTATTCTTTTCATCAGGTAATAATTTCGAGGTTATTAGAGCAAGAATTCTTGAGCTTATAGTGCTATTGTCAAGAGCGGCAGTAGAGGGAGGTGCAAATGTAGAGGAGATATTTGGTTTGAACTATAAATACCTCTCAGAAATATATTGCTATCAAACTGTTGAAGATCTTACCTATTGGCTTTCGAAAATTATGGCAAGATTTACAGACTGTGTATTCAACCTTGCTAATATAAGGCATAAGGACATAATATACAAGGCAGTGGATTATATTAAGAGAAATTATATTGATCAATTAACTCTTGAAGAGGTTGCTAATCATGTGTTTTTAAATCCATCTTATTTCAGTAAAGTTTTCAAAAGTGAGATGAAGTGTACTTTCGTAGCGTATGTAAATAAAATTCGCATAAATGCTAGTAAAAGCCTTTTGCTAAATAATACAATACCCCTGTCAGATGTATCAACATTAGCTGGTTTTGATGATCAGAGTTATTTTACAAAGGTATTTAAAAAAGAGGTTGGAATTACTCCCGGTAAATTCAGAACTACAAGAGGTCAGGGCTAAATATTATATTTTTCAAATAACTCTAGAATACTCTCCTTGTCAAAGTCTTCACTAAATACCCTCATAACCACAATCCTTGTGAGGACCAACAACACCTTCTTCAATTGCTAGCAAATCCGCTCCTGCTTTTGCGCAGCCCTCGAAGGTTTCCATAATAGCATCCAGTGGCTACCATACCACATGTGCGGAGATTTCTTATCTTCTCTGATATCAACAGGTGTAATTCGCATAGCACTTTTAAGTCCATGCTTTGCCTCGTTTTCAAACATAATTTCTCTTACTGCCTTAGTTATCTCAATTCCCCATTTTGGGTTGTAGGTGGTAGGAGGTAATAGCTCTATTTCCACCACTAACCCAGGCACATATAGTTCCTTAGCTCTTTTGCAGGCATCCTCAATAATAGCCTTGTATTCCTTGATGACTGCAGGCATACTTTCGTTACTAATCAACATAGTTGGGAGTGTGAAGTTTAATTCAGGATAAATATTGCCTTCACCGATTACTAAACCATTTTTACATGTTACAGGCTTTTTAGAGCTACCGTAAATAAAATTATTAACATTTTCATAGGCCAATTTGTTAAATATCATACAGAACACTCCTTTAACTTAATTATTTTTTTTAATTAACATAAGTAACGTTGGCTTGCCAACTTGCGTTGTTTAATTAGATTATATAAAGATTAATGTATAAATTCTTGAACACTTATTAAAATTTTAGAATTAATTAGTACAAACCAAAGATGCTTTATTTGTAAATATTACAAATGTAATGTATTTTTGACAATTTAAAAAACACTTTCGGCTAGTAAATATTATGATATAATGAAATAAAATGGAAAAAATATTATTTTATAGGGAAAAGTGAGTGATATCTTCGGAGTGAGATATAGAACATACAGGCATAGAAAAATGAAGTACTTTAATCAATTTTTACCTGAAATACTTGTGTAAGAAAAATTATAATTTGTTATTACAAATGACAGGAGGTGAAAATAGTAAATTAGCTAAGACTCTGAAGTATTTTGGAGAAAAGACTTTATATACACAAAGTATTTAAGGTAAGTTAAGACGATTGTATATTAGCTTATAAATGAAAAAAGGGGTGTTTTATTTTGAAAAAAATATCAGTTTTATATTTGGTACTTAGTGTTTTTTTATTTTCAAGTAGTTTAGTAAATGCTAACCTTGGTGAGAATGAGACTATTCCACAAACTATTATTGCTCCAAGTCCTAAAGATGTAACTATTCCACAAACTATTATTACTCCAGGCCCTAATGATGTTACTATATCATATGAAATTGCTAATGATGGAAGTGATGACTCGAGGGTTATACAAGAAGCGATAGATACTGTTAGTTTGAAAGGCGGAGGAAATGTTTATATTCCAAAAGGGAAATACATAATAAATAGTATTATCATATTAAAAAATAAAGTTAATATTATTGGGGATAGTAGGGAAACCGAACTTGTTTTTACAGATGACTTTAGCAAAGGAAATACTAAAAATCCAAATAGTATATATATTAGTGGAATATGGAATGAAAGTTGGGAAGATACTTATGATAAGGGGAAAGCTGATAAATTTACATTACAAAATTTGAACATAAGCAGTACAAACTCAAAAAATAGTCTACGAACCCTATTATTTTTACAAAACACAGATGGAGTGATTATAGATAATTGTGTATTTAGTAACATAGGAAGTAGTTCAAGTGTTGGTATATATGCTTTTTCATGCAACTATAATTTAACTATTAAGAATAGTGAAATTATAAATACCACAGATGAGAACGTTGGTGGAGGTATTTGGGTTTGTAATCTTAATTCAGCATCTAATGATGTAAACAAAACATATAATGTTATATTATATAATAATACATTTAGATCTAGGTGTGGTGATGAGTCCCTTGCGTTATATGGTAGGGATGGTAAACTTCAAAAAATAACAGTTATGGAAAATAAGTTTATAACTCACAGTAGTTCAAAACAAGCTCAATCAAAGGTACTGGCAATATTTGGAAAGGCATATTCCACTACTTCAGGGAGACCAGGTGTTGGGATAGAAGATGCATATATTTATAGAAACACATTTGATGTTGAAGATGTAGGTGCTGGCGTTATTTGTGTGGGGAGTACTGTCTCTTCTAAGCCAGAAGCAGATATTTTAAAAGATATAATTATTGAAGAGAATACTATAAACTTAAAAATTGAAAATATTGAATCAAATAACGCCTGTGGAATATTAGGATATGATAGTCAAAATATTAGTAATGTAAAAGCTATAAACAATACCATTACAAATATGGGAAAGGATGTATGTAAGTATGGTATTTATAATATACCAATAGCTATATCTAATAAAATAAATGGAAATTTCAAAAACGCATCAATAGCTTCCTGTGGTAATGCAGAGCTTAATATTATATCAAATAACCAGAGCAGCGCTAAAGGGGCATGTGCAATACAAAATACCATTAACAGTATTGGTAATACAATAAATGATTGCACCATTGGAATAAAAGTAGGAGCTTACGGTACATATCAAATTACCGAAAATAATATTGGATTGCAAAATAAAGAATCAGTATATGGTATTTGGGTATCCTTGCCATTAGATAATACTCAGACCGTAATTCAAACGGGTACTCAAACTGTTAATATTGAGAGAAATACAGTAACAGCACCAAATAAAGGATCTGTCGCATATGTTTTATTAGGTACAAATGTGACTATGATAGATAATATAAAAATAGGTGATGGTAAATATTCAAATATTTCTGGCTTAGGCAAATAGTAATCAAATTTTAGAAAAGCTAGTTTTTTACCAAAAAAGTGTAATATGATTAAATATAAAAATGATATGTATTCAAGTGAGTACATATCATTTTTATATTTAAAATATTTTTAATATTTATTTATCAATTATTATTTTGAATTAGAAGAAGGTATTGTACTTAATGTTGTCCATGTTTAAATATTATCAGTAAATTAATATTAATATCTTTACAATAGTGTGTGATATACAGTATAATAAAAACAGGAGGTGAGCTGGTGGAAAACAAAAGTACAGATGATTTATTTGACAGCTTATTGCTAGAGCTAAGGCGAGGTACCATAGTACTAAGTGTACTTAGCCAAATGAAAGAATCTCAATATGGCTACTCCCTTGTAATGCTGCTTGAACAAAAGGGAATACCTGTTGAAGCAGGAACGCTGTATCCACTTTTAAGAAGACTGGAAAAACAAAACCTGCTGGAGAGCAATTGGGATGTAGATGCTGCGAAACCAAGAAAATACTATAAGCTTAGTGAATTTGGCTTAGAAATATATGAAAGACTATGTCGAGAATGGTTTAAGATGGTAGGGAATATGAACAGTATCTTGAAAAGTGAGGAGTGATATATATGGATTTGATAAATAGGTATATATATGCTGTTACAAGGAGTTTTTCAGAAAAACAGCGTGCTGAAATTGAAAAGGAATTAAGAGCAAATATAGAAGATATGATAGATCAGGAGCAAGGATCTGAGTTTTATGAAGAGAAAGTAAAAAAGGTACTATTGGAATTAGGTGATCCAGAAGAACTTGCAGATGAGTATAGAGGGTCAAAACGGTATTTAATAGGTCCTCAGTTATATCAAACGTATTTGTTAATATTAAAAATTGTAATTGGAGCAGTAATTGGCGGAATTTCCATAGCGCTGTTTGTTGAAAGCTTGTCTGGAGCTAATGAAAATATAAGTAATATTGTAACAGGTTATTTGTCTTCTCTTATTTCTGGTGTAGCTCAAGCTTTTGCATGGACTACAATAGCGTTTATAATTGCAGATAGATACAATGTAAAGAGTAGCAATGGAAGTATCGAAAAAAGTAATTGGGATTTATCTCAGCTGCCTCAGGTGCCTGATAAAAAAGCTAGTATTTCAGTACCTGAAACTATTTTCTCGATTGTCTTTACAACTATATTTTACTCGGTCTTAATAGCTATAATATTTAGTGCACCTAAGCTTATTGCTGCTTATATTCATGGTAATAATGAAATAATAACTATCCCTGTTTTTAATTCAGAAGTATTACAGGGATACAAAATGATATTTATTATTGTATTTGTGCTAAGCATCGTTAAAGATCTATTTAAGCTATATTATAGAAAATGGGTGATAGAGCTTTCGATTATAATTTCAGTTTTAACAGTTATTTCAACAGTTCTAGCACTTGTTATGTTTTCAAATGATAATATCTGGAGTCAGAGTTTTGCACCTGAACTCAGCAAGCATATGAGCTTGACCTTCGATTTTGTAGGGCTCTGGGAAAAGATAAAAAATATATTTCTTGCTGTTATTGTTTTATCTGGTTCAATAGAAATAACTGTAATTCTTTTCAGAGGTATCCGTTATGATACAAAAAAAGTACGACATATGTTCAAGAAAAAGGTATAGTAGGTAGTAGAAGCTAATATAAAATTATAATCCCTAAATAATTATATAATTCCAAAAATAATTACTACATTAAGCTTATAAAATTTGATAGTATTTAAGTACTAATATTTATCAAAAAGGTGAAAAGAATATGTTGAGACTTAAGATAATAGCATGTGATGTGCTAAACAGGGAGATTTCTTACCTCGCAAGTAAATCGAAACACTATACTGACGTAACCTTTTTGCATCAAGGTCTGCACGATACTCCAGATAAGCTTCGAGAGATGGTGCAAGCAGAGGTGGAAAAAGCAAATGGTGAGTTCCCATATAACTATTATAACACTAACCCAAAGTATGATTATATTATCATAGGCTATGGTTTATGCAGTAATGGTATTGTTGGGCTTTCAAGTAAAAGTGTACCTATGATAATTCCAAGAGCCCATGATTGTATTACACTACTTATGGGTTCAAAAGAAAAATATAAATCAACCTTTGACAGTAATCCAGGAACTTTTTGGTTTTCGGGTGGATGGATTGAGAGGGCTTGGCAACCAAGCGAGCATAAATACAATGTACTTTTAGAGGATTACACCCAAAGATATGGTGAAGATAATGCTGAGTTTCTTATGGAAATGGAACAAAACTGGATGAAGGAATATAAGAGAGCCGGGTTTATTTCATGGGATTGTTTCAATAAAAATGATTTCTATAGGGAATTTACAAAGAATTCTTCTGACTTTTTTGGATGGGAATTCATGGAGATTAAAGGAAGCAGAACACTTATGGAAAATATATTAAATGGTGAATTTAATGAGAATGAAGTGCTTATTGTGCCACCGGGTGCTAAAGTAAATGCATCCTATGATGATAGCATAATAAAGAATAGCTAGTTAAGCAGAGAAGTTAACCTGCTGAGTTAGGTATGCTTAATAGAAAGGATTACTAAGATGTTAAATGAGTTGATAAATAAAATAGGTTTACTTGATATGGAAGCTATGAAGGCAGCTCAAATGAGATTGGATAGTCTTACAAAACCACTTGGAAGCCTTGGTAAGCTTGAGGAAATAGTGGTGAGACTAGCAGGAATAAATTGTACAAAAACTCCAATGGTTGATAACAAGGCAACAATTGTAATGTGCGCAGATAATGGCGTGGTTGAGGAAGGCGTCAGCTCTTGTCCTAAAAGTGTGACAGCTGCTGTTACTTGTAACTTTACTCATGGAATAACAGGAATTAATGTATTTTCAAGACTTACAGGAGCGAAATTAGTAATAGTAGATATCGGAGTTGATGCAGATATACCCTATTCTACTATTAAGAATAGAAAAATACGAAATGGTACGTGGAATATGGCTAAAGGTCCAGCAATGACTGATGAAGAAGCTGTTAAGGCCATTTTGACAGGCATTGATATTGTTAAGGATTTAAAGAAGGAAGGGGTAAATCTTTTAGGAACGGGTGAAATGGGTATAGGAAATACTTCTACAAGCAGCGCAATTACATCTGTTTTTACTGGTTACTCACTTAATGAGATAGTAGGCACTGGATCAGGCTTATCAAGACAAGCACATATGAACAAAATAGAAGTAATTAAAAGAGCGATAGAAATAAATAAACCTGACCCAAATAATCCTATTGATGTTCTTGCAAAGGTTGGTGGCTTTGATATTGCAGGGCTTACAGGATGCTTTTTAGGAGCAGCTATCTACAGAATTCCAATAGTTATTGATGGTTTTATTTCTGCAGTTGCTGCCTTAACTGCTGTACGGATTCATCCAGGAGCAAGGAACTTTATGTTTCCATCTCATGGCTCGGCCGAACCTGGTACTGCAGCTGTTATGAAGGCTCTTAATATGGAGCCTATGTTAAATCTGGATATGAGGTTAGGTGAAGGCACAGGTGCAGCATTGGGCTACCAGCTCATTGATGCTGCGATTGCAGCTTATACGCAAATGGGAAGCTTTGATGATGCAAAAATTGAGCAATATGTACCACAGGAATAGGAGGAAGATAAACGATGCCCAAAATTATAGTAAAAACATATGAAAAAGAATATGTAATAATAGCAGAAAAGGGGCAGAATTTACTTGAGCTGCTTAGAAATGAACATATTGCTATTAATTCACCCTGTAATGGAAATGGCACTTGTGGTAAATGTAAAGTCAGAATTATGTCTGGACACCTTCCCAATGCATCTCAGAATGAAATTAAAGTACTTGGTGCTGAGGCAATAGAAGCTGGTTACAGACTATCCTGTGGTTATGAGGTTCAATCAGATGTAGAGCTTGCGCTGGAAAATGATAATTCACAGGCTCAAATAGTGACAGAAGGAAAACAGAGAGCTATAGCATTTTTACCTATTGTTACTAAAGAGAACATTACTCTTGAAAAGCCAGATTTATCATGTCAAAAAGCCGACTATGAAAGAGTAATTGATGGTTCTTTGGTAGGAAGTCCAAATATAAAGTTAATCAGGGAATTACCAGATATAATTAGAGAAAAGGATTACAATATATCTTTAATTAAAATGGGAACAAAGCTATTAGGGGTTGAAGCAGGAGATACCAGTAAAGAATTATATGGTGTAGCAGTTGACATTGGTACTACTACTATAGCCACTTACCTGATTGATTTATCAAATGGACAAAGGCTTTGTGTACATTCTGGTCTGAATACTCAGAAGGTATTTGGTGCAGATGTTATTTCAAGAATAAAGCATTCAAACGAAAATCAAGCTGGGCTGAAGGAAATGCACGACCTGATAATTAATCAAATAAATACTTCCATTGAAGCAATGTGCAAAGAAGTAAACATTGCAAGAACAAGCATATATGCAATTATCCTAGTCGGTAACACTACAATGATGCATTTTCTGCTAAAGGTTTCAGCTAAGAATATTGCAGTTGCTCCATTTATCCCAGCTATAACTTCTATGTTGAATTTGAATGCAATTGAGTTGGGGATTAATATAAATCAATTTGGTATAGCCTGTATACTTCCGTCAGTATCAGCATATATTGGTGCAGACACTGTGGCTGCTGTGCTTTCAACAGGTATGCACCAGAAGGAGGAGATATCTCTTCTTATTGATATAGGTACAAATGGCGAGATTGCTCTGGGTAACAAGGATGTTTTATATGCATGTTCCTCAGCGGCAGGACCTGCTTTTGAAGGGGCAAATATCAGAAATGGTATAGGTAGTGTGAAGGGAGCCATAAATAGCATTTCTCTGCAGACAGGTATTAACTTTACAACCATAGGAAATGCTGAGCCTATTGGAATTTGTGGAACTGGGATTGTTGATGCAGTTGCTCAGATGCTGGAGGTTGGATTAATAGACGAGACGGGCAGAATAGATGAGGATTGGGAGCCAGAAACAGATGAACAGTCCTGTTTAGCTAAAAATTTATCTGTAATTAATAATATGAATGCTCTTGTAATAAGTGGCGATATTGCCATTACACAAAAGGATATTCGAGAACTACAAAATGCTAAAGCTGCCATTGCAGCAGGTATTAATGTTCTTGTAAAGCAGTCTGGTATTAGCTTTTCTAATATAAAAAATGTATATCTGGCTGGAGGCTTTGGTACCTATATAAATATTGATAGTGCCCTTAAGATTGGCCTGATTCCTAGCGAATTAAGAGATAAAATACAGTCAGTAGGTAATGCAGCAGGACAGGGGGCTATTGAAGGATTGTTATCACTGGACAGTCTTAACCAGACTAATACTATAAGTGAAAAAATTATATATATTGAGCTATCAAGCTCTAAGGCTTTCAATGACTTTTATATTGATTGTATGATGTTTGAATAGGCTGTTGCAAAACTTTGTCGGATACAATGCAGAAATCTTTTCTCGTATATTGTATTTTGCTTTGCAACAGCCCATTTGTAATTAAAATTATTTCGATGTTAAAGGTTTTGTGCTACCACGAACTTTTAGCATTGGGTCAAAAACTAATAAGTTATTTTTATTAACATTAGCAATGTTGGCTTGCCAACTTGCGTTGTTTTTCTTCTCTTGGATAGCGTTCATTACCTGACGTACAGCTTCATCTGCCAAGTTTTTAACTGGTTGCTCAATGGAAGTGAGCGGTGGTGTTATAAAATCTGAAATAAATATGTCATCATATCCAACAAGAGATAAGTTATCAGGTATAGAAAGGTTATAATAACTGGCTTGTTTATATACTCCCAGTGCCATCATATCATTAAAGGCGAAAATGGCTGTAACTCCTCTACCAAGCAGATAGGGGAGAGCTTCCATACCACTTTCTCTATGGAAATTGCCTTCATAAATAAGATTTTCCTGTATAGGAAGATTTGCTTCTAGTAGAGCTTCCTTGTAGCCATTCAAGCGTTCTATTGAACTGTATACATTCTTAGGACCAGTTATACATCCAATTGAACGATGCCCCTGATTAATCAAATGCTGTGTTGCTAAATAGCCACCCAGTTTCTGATTGCCAACTATAGTGGTCCCGACATCAATATCCAGCATACGATCCACAACAATAAAAGGTGTATCAGTACTGGTAATTATCTTCTGAATATCACGAATGTGTTCATCAGTAGAATTTGATAAAATAAGAATAATGGCATCTACATTCCTATCTAAAAAAATATTAATGTAGTCAATATCCCTCATAGCCATATCATGAGTATTACCGTAAAGTACGTTATAGCCACAGGAATAGCAGGATTGCTCAATCAGCTTAGAAAGCTCAGAAAAGTATATATTGCTAATATCAGGAATAACTAATCCAATGGTTTGGGTTGATTTTGTGACCATACTCATTGCGATAAAATTAGGCCTGTAGTTAAGCTTTTCAACCGCCTCAAGTATTTGTTTTCTAGTTTTTTCTGATATTTTGTTGTTTTTATCATTTAAAACAAGAGACACAGCTGTCGTCGATACGCCGGCTTCAGCTGCTACATCTTTTATAGTAGCGCGCAATGTACTTACCCCCAAACCAATTTAAAATAATTCTAGCATTTATTATAATAACAAATGTATCAAATGTAAATTGCAAGTTATAGTAAACAAGATACTAAAGTACTTAAATATTTATTAAAACCAGGTTGCTATTTAATACCTCTGTCAAAAATGGGATGGAGGTTGATGCACCAGCCCTTGATACAGCTAAAGACGAAGCGATAGAAGCCTTTCGGAGACACTCTTGTATTGGTTCGTTATCAGCATAGGCGGAAAGAAAATAGCCTGTAAAGGTATCTCCTGCTGCTGTTGTGTCAACTACGTTTACATCATAAATTCCATGCTGGTACACGTTCACTCCGTCACTGAATAGAGCGCCATTTTTTCCTAGCGTAAGAACAATTGAAGTTTTTGGATAAATTAAATGAAGTTTCTTAAGAATGTCTTCATAGTTCTTTTCTTTGGTTAATTCATAGCCCTCAATTTCGTTTAAGAGTAGAAGGTCAACTAAATCCAATGGATAGTTAAGTAGCTGTTTTGTAATAGGGGAGGGATTAAAAGCGATTTTCATCCCTTTATTCTTTGCTTGTTCAATAATGAACGGAATGTTGTTAATTTCATTTTGCAATAGAATGAAATCACCAGGTTCAAATTGCGCAAGAACCTTATTGACAAATACTTCATCAATCATATGGTTAGCACCTGCATAGCAGATTATAGAGTTTTGACCATTTTGATCAACTTGAATTATGGTGTGACCAGTCAAATTATCCTCACTAACAGTTACATAATCAGCATTGATGTGGCTTTCTTCCAATGATTTTATTAGATGAATTCCATCCTGGCCAATCATTCCGGCCATATAACAATTTGCATTTGCCCTACCTAAGGCAAGGGCCTGATTCATACCTTTGCCTCCGTCAATGATATTAAAGGAATGGGAAGTTGTTGTTTCTCCTGGTTGAACTATGTGATTTACTTGATAGACATGGTCTAAATTTAATGATCCCAAACATAATATTTTCATAAGTATGCCCATGCCCCGCAATTGGCACAAAACTCCATAGAAGTACTGGCATGGACTCGGTCCCCCTCTCGTATTATATTAGTTCTTTCAATTTTATCTGCAATTAAAACGTTTTATTTAATATTTTTTGCGTTTAAATTAATTATAGTATATTTAATGAAAATTGGTATGTCAAGTCTAAAATTCGACAAAAAAACAATAAAAATATAAAATAATGACTAAATATATGTTGACACGCATGATTATTTTGTGTATATTTTAGATATAAAGTCGACAAAAACAGAAAAATAGAGTGGTAAGATAATTAGGTAAAACGTTAAACATAGCTGATTAGACGGATTTATTTAGTATTTATATCCGCTTGACAAAAAGAATTGTTGACAAGGAAGTTAGACGCTGACTTACTTCAGTCAGACAAACTAAGTAATTTACAACAGTAAAAAGTAAGTATACTAACTTTTAGTAATGAGGTATGAAAGGAGTTACTATGAATTCAAGAGAAAGAGTCAGAGCAGCGTTAAACCATCAACAGCCAGACCGAGTGCCAATTGATTGTGGAGGTCATATGTCAAGCAATTTTTCTGTACAGGCATATAGAAATTTGCGAGACTATTTGGGATTAAAGAAAAGTGACCTCTATGTTTGTGACGTAATACAGCAGCTAGTTTTTCCTGAAAAAGATGTTCTTGATATGTTTGGGATTGACGTAATAAATTTTGGAACAGAGTTTACATCCCATGATGAATATTGGAAGGAATGGCAGCTTCAAGATGGGACACCTATAAAAATTCCAGCTTATATTGACATAAGAAAAGAAGGCGATGATTCAGTCTTATATAACAATAAAGGCAAACAACTGGCAATTTGGAAAAAAGGTGTACTATATTGTGAGCAAACCTATTATCCACTTTCAAATTCCGATTCAGATGATTTTTCTAATCTACAGGAAGATTTAAATGATGTTATGTGGAATGTGTTTGCAGGCCCACCTGCACCATTAGGCTATTCCGGAGAGGATATGGCAAAGAGAAAAGCATCTATTACGAAACTACGCCAGTCCACAGACAGAGCAATTTATGCTCCGTTTGGAGGTAGTATATTTGAAATGGGTGGCTTCTTATACCGTCAGGATAATTTCATGATGGAAATGATGCTAAACCCTGAAAAAATACACAAATATTTGGATAAAATTTTAGAAATCTACCGCGAGGGCATTAAGAACTTTATAGAAGCAAATGGTAAAAATATTGATGTCATGGGCTTTGGCGGAGATGATATGGGCATGCAGAACGGACCACAGATATCGCCAGCAATGTATAGAGAGTTTTTTAAACCTATTCATAAGGAAATGTGGGGATATGCTAAAAAGCTGAATCCTGATATAAAGCTTTGCTTACATTGCTGTGGTGGAATATTCCCTCTTATCGAGGATATTATTGATGCAGGTATGGACGCCATCAATCCAGTTCAAACCAGCTGTAAGGACATGGAGGTTGAAAAGCTTAAGTCGACCTTCGGTAAGGATATTACCTTCTGGGGTGGCGGTTGTGATACAAGAGATATCCTACCTAATGGAACTCCTCAACAAATTAAAGATCATATAAGAAGAAATCTTGATGTTATGTACCGTGATGGTGGTTTTATATTCCAACAAGTTCACAATATTGTTGCAAACGTTCCGCCGGAAAATATCGTCGCAATGTTTGAAGCAGTGAAAGAATATGCATAAACAAAAAAATAAACAGGGGGAAAAACCATGAAAAGAAAAATTGTTGCAATTCTAATGTCTTTAGTTATGACAGCAGGTCTGTTTGCTGGATGTTCATCTTCATCAGGTGAAACTGCAACTAGCACAGGTAATGCAAGTACAAGCACATCAACTGATGCAGGAAATGGTAGTGAAAAGAAGAGTGACCTTAGATATGCCGTAGTATTGCATGCATTAAACAGCTCCTTCTATGCAAAGATCCAAGAGGGCGCGCAGGAAGCTGGTAAAGCACTAGGTATCACAGTTGACGTTATGGCACCAAATACAGCAAATAATCTTGCTGAACAGGTTAGTATGATTGAGACATGTATATCTTCAGGTTATGACGGTATTGCTACTGTTGTATGGGATCCAGACGGATTCTCTGATGTAATTAAAAAGGCTAAGGATGCAGGTATCCCTGTTCTAAGTCTGAATCAGAATTCAGGTAAGGATGATGGAACTGTATTCGTTGGACAGGATCTCGAGGATTCAGGTTATATGTTAGGAAAGTATATGTTTGGAGAAGTTATGAAGGGCAAGGGTAAATATATAATAGCTTCTTGTGCTCCAGCAGACGTTGCTTTGATTGCACGTGAGCAAGGTATTAAAAGAGCAGCAAAGGAATTCCCTGAAATTGAATTTGTTGACTTGGTTGACATTACAACTGACTTAACAACAGCAGTTGGTGTTATTGAAAATGCATATTTGGCACATCCTGATGTAACCGCGATATTAGGTGTTGACGTTTTCAGTGAAGCTATAGGAACATTTATTGAGTCAAACCAGTTAAATGGTAAAGTGTTTGGAGCAGGTTTTGACTTAACAGAAGGAACTCTTCAACATATAACTAACGATGCTATGCAGTTAACTATTGGACAGAACCCATTCCTACAGGGATATTACCCAGTTGTGCAGTTGTTTACACAATCACAGTACGGATATGATTTACTAGACATGAATACAGGTGCGTTCTTAGTAACAAAAGAAAATATAGCTAACGTTAAACCAGAATAATAGAAGTTATATAGAATAACAGTGGAATGGGGCTGCCTAAAAAAATAATATATAAAAGAGGCAGTCCCTCACTTTTAAGTGGCACTATTTTAATCACATTTCAATGGATGGAGATTGCTATGGAAAATAAATTTGCAATTCAATTGAAAAAAGGGAATAGATCCTTTAGAGAATTTGGTGTATTGATGGTTCTACTAGGAATCGTTGTGGTTTTAAGTATTACAGCACCATCCTTTCTAAGGGCTCAGAATCTTATCAATATTGTCAGACAGATGACTGAAATAGGTATAATGGCTATTGGTATGACTATGATTATAGTCTGTGCAGAAATTGATTTATCTATCGGTTCAATTTATGGAGCAACAGCAATGATGGCGGCTCTACTAATTAAAGATGGAATTTCTCCTACACTGGCTTTTATCATTGCGATTGCAGCAGGTGCAGCCATTGGTTTCATTAATGGATTTTTATCAACAAAGGCTAAGATGCCTGCATTTATTGTAACTTTGGGAACAATGCAAATATTTAGAAGTGTTGCATATGCTGTCTCGGGTGGAAGAAGCATTGGTGCATTTTCTAAAGAAGCTCAAAGCAGCTGGTTTTTCGGTATTGGTGGGAATATTGGCCCTATACCTATTCAAATTATAATAATGATAGCTCTTTATATAATCGCCTTCGTTATTATGAAGAAAACTAAATTAGGTTTTGATATTTATGCGACAGGTGGAAACAAGCGAGCAGCTAAATTAGCAGGAATAAATACTGACCGTATGAAGATTGTCAGCTTTGTTGTAATGGGTGCTTTAGCAGCCTTTGCTGGAATTATAAGTATTGCTTACCTGAAATCAGTCCCTACAACGGCAGGTTCAGGTCGTGAGATGGACGTTATTGCGGCAGTTATTTTGGGTGGTACCAGCATGAGCGGTGGAAGAGGTACAATTTTAGGTACATTTTTAGGTGCTGCAATTATGGCTGTAGTAAGAAATGGAATGGTACTTTTGAGTGTTCCTGCATTCTGGCAATCAGGATTTATCGGTATTATAATTATTGCAGCAGTATTGATGGATACATGGATTACACAACGAAAAAGCGTAAGATAATTGCAAGGAGGTAGAATAGTGGATCACATTATTTGTTTTGAAAATATAACCAAAAAATTTGGTGGAACATCTGCATTATCAGACGTTTGTTTTAAAATAAAAAAAGGTGAAGTTCATTGCCTATGTGGTGAGAATGGAGCTGGAAAATCAACTTTGATGAATTTATGTGCAGGAGTTTTTCAGCCAACCAGCGGTACTATCAAGGTTAATGGCGAGGAAGTTAAAATAAATAGCATTTCTCAATCAGAGAAGCTAGGCTTTTCGATTGTATACCAGGAAGTGCCTTTATGCCTGAATATGAGTATTGCTCATAATATTTTCATGGGCTCTTCCAAAAGTTTAAAGGGTATTTTTCTCAATGAAAAGTTTATGGAGAAGGAAACAGAAAAGTTGTTAGCAAGATTTAAGCTCAATCGTAAACCATCAGATATGGTTGGAAGCTTAAGTATAGCAGAACAGTCAATTGTCCAAATTGCAAAAGCAGTTTACTTTAATCCGAAGATTCTAATAATGGATGAGCCAACAGCAGCATTGACTAATGACCAAAGAAGTGTCATGTTTGATATTATTAAAGAGCTAAAAACAGAAAATGATACAACCATCATTTATATAAGTCACAGATTAGAAGAAATTATGGAAATTGGAGATACTATCACTGTGCTTCGTGATGGTCAATTTGTAACCACTGAAAGAGTAGCTGATGTATCAATTGATGATCTTGTTAACTTAATGGTTGGTAGAAAGATAGATTCTAATCAAGATATACCTAGCTACAACACAGGTGAGAAGTTATTAGAAGTGAAAAACCTTACTAGAAAAGGTGAATTTGAAAATATCAGTTTTGAATTAAATAAGGGTGAAATACTTGGCTTGGGTGGATTTGTAGGTGCTGGCAGATCAGAAGTGTTGATGTCCTTGTTCGGGTTTAATAAGCCTGATTCGGGAGAAATCCTCATTAATGACAAAATAGTTTCCATAAAATCACCTAAGGATGCAATTAGTTGTGGAATTGGTCTGATTCCTGAAAATAGAAGAGATGATGCTCTGATAGAAGAAATGTCAATTAAGCAAAATGCTCAAATGGTAATTATTAAAGATTTAGTCAAGGGAGTTCTTATAGACAAAAATCTTGCTGATAAAAAAATGGATGAAATGGTCAGTAAGTATAAGATTAAAGCAAATAATGTTAATTTACCTATATTAACACTTTCAGGTGGTAATCAGCAAAAGGTAATTATTTCGCGCTGGATAAGTAATTCACCTAAAATTCTATTGTGCGATGAACCTACCAGAGGTATTGATGTTGGTGCCAAAGCAGAGGTTTATTCAATTCTTAGAAGTATTGCTAAAGAAGGAATAGGTATTATAATTGTTTCCTCCGAATTACCTGAGTTGCTGGCTCTTAGCGACCGAATCATTGTTATGCATGAGGGTCATGTTACAGGTCAGATGATGAGAAAAGAAGCTACTGAAGAGAAGTTTATGAGATATGCAGCAGCAGTTGGCTAAATTTAGAAGCTTAATAATTACGCAAAAGAGATGAATAATTCTTTAAAGAATAGTAGGGATACAGATGAAAAAGACAAAAATATTAAATTCTGAGTTATCCGCAGTAATTGCATTGATGGGACATACAGATACAATTGCAATCGGAGATGCAGGGTTACCAGTGCCCAACTCTTCAAAACGAATCGACCTAGCAGTTAAAAGAGATTTACCCTCTTTTATTGATGTTCTTGAAACCGTTCTTTATGAGTTGGAGGTTGAAGAGATAACTATTGCTTCTGAGATTATAAGCAACAATCCTAGTTTATATAAAAAAATTAATGAAATATTCAGTGATGTAAAAATCAATTTTGTTGCTCATTCAGAATTCAAAGAAATGACAAAAAATTGTAAAGCTGTTGTCAGAACTGGAGAGTGTAAGCCATATGCGAATATTATATTACACTCAGGAGTTGCTTTTTCTTGTGAAGAATAATAAGTTGGAAATTTAACTAAACCCTAAGGAGTTTAGTAGGGCGGGTAGCTTTGCTACCCGCCCTAACGTTATCTATGGAGGTTATCCACGGTTCATAGAAACTCTATGTCCTTTATTTCTTTTTGTAAATATTTTGGCATTTTCGCTATCACCACAGCATAAGCATGGTCAATCATCCGTAATATTTCGTCATCAGGCACTGTTCCATCCAGATTAACTGTGTTAAAATGCTGTTGCTGAACAGGTGGGCAATGCCAGCCTCGAACTACCGAACCAGAGTAAATACTTCGATAAAAATCCGCAGAATTAGGCGTGCAGTTTAGTGTGACCTTCGGATTGCCTCGAAGGATAAAGGGTTGCGCAAAAATCCGTCCTCTTTCCTGTGATGGCGCTTTCACCTTGACCACCGGATAAATAGGGTCAAAGGGATAATCCAAATATGCACAGGGCTTCTTTAGACAATAATTAATAATCTGGTCAAGTGTCATTCAATAACCTCATACCTTCCGTTTTTAATCTTCTGCATAGCGATACCCCTTTATGGATTATTATACCATAAAGAGCACGAAATCTATATGACTTATTGATGACCATGTCTGGCGGAAGATGGTTTTTGGTGATATAATTTTTATAGCAATTGCAATTAATACGGATATATTATCTAGGGCTTTCATTATTAAGTAGAGGGGTTAAGATATGATAAAAAATCGCAAGCATTCTCACATTGGATTGGGAACAAAGGATATTAATGCTACATCAAAATGGTATATGGATGTTTTAGGATTTGAACTTATTGGTGACTTTAAGGCGCCTGATGGAACTCCGATTAAATTCTTGAAAAACAGCGATGTTATATATGAAATTTATCAGGATAGTTTAATTTCTTCAGATGCTGAAGGAAAAATAGATCATTACAGTTTTGAATCCAAGGACATTGAAGCCGATTATGCTTACTGTGTGAAACAGGGATATAAAATAACTACAAATGCAATTGAGGGGATTCCTACCTTATGGGAGAATGGTGTAAGGTACTTTAAAATTGCCAGCCCGACAGGTGAGGATATAGAGTTTTGCCAGATATTATAATAGAAATATTTTAATAGAAAAGATGTGAAAACCCACTATGCTTATATTAAGGTGGGTTTTTTCATTTGAAGATTTGGTACAAGTAATATTAATATGTATGTAACCCATATTTAATTTTCTAATAAGCTAATACATGGTAAAATATTGTCATTAGATTACTGTTGTTTTTTATTTGACTTCTTGGAAGGGTAGGGTTTTTAATGAGAAGGTTCAAAATTATAGTTTGTGAATTACTTATTTTATCTATGCTATTTAGTCTTGTACCCCAATTTAAACAAAATATATCGGCTGCTTCACAGCAAAAGCTTGATCTGCATGCATTTTACTCAGCTCAGATGACTTTTTCTCAGCAAACACAAAAATATATTGATTCACTGGATTCCATTAGCTTTGCATGGGGTAGGTTATATTCAGATTTATCTGATGGGGTAATTACCACTTATGGACAAAATGGAAATACCATGTTTTATTATCCTACTGATTATGTTGATGTATTAAAATATGCAAAAAGCAGTAACAAATCTATTCAGCTAAACATATTTTCAGATAGTGAAAATGCATTGAAAATTTTACCCTATAAGGAACAAAGATCAAAAGCAATAAATGCTATTGTTGAATTAATGAAGGAAGATGTCGGCAATGGAGAGCAAATATACTTTGATGGTGTTGTAATTGATATTGAGGGGCTTCAGGATAAGGATTTAAAAAATAATATGGTATATATAAATGGTAAAACTATTAGTGTCTGGTATAGCCAATTTCTGAAGGACCTGAAAAAGGAGCTTAATACAATAGACAAGAAAATGTTTGTTGCGGTAAATCCTTTACTGCACTATACGGGATATAATTATAAGGAAATCGCAGCTACAGCTGACAAAATGATAGTTATGGCCCATGATTATGAACCTGTTACAAAGCTAAGTAAAAATCAAATATTACAATACACTGGTTATGATAGTGTCGCTCCAATAGATAGTTTGGCACCAATTAAAAAAGTACATATGGTAATGGAGGATATCCAAAAAAACGTAAATAAAGCTGACTTAAAAAAAGTAATGCTGCAATTAAGTTTTGATGCTGCCCAGTGGAGATTTGCTATTTCAAAGGGTTCTTCATGGAATAAAACAAACAAGCTTTCAATGAGCATAGAAGAAAGAAACACTCCTACCTATCTAATGATTAATGATCGTGTTCATAATAAGGACGGTAAGGGTATAGACTTAAAGTATGGCTACAATAATGAGCTTCAGAGTCCATTTATTCAATATTTAAATGTTTCAGACAATACCCAAAATATAATAATTTATGAGAACAGCAAAAGTATTAAAGCTAAAATTGATTTGGCTAAGCAATATAGCTTAGGAGGTATATCATTGTGGAGTCTTGGAAATGTTCCTGACTACAATGATAAAACAGCCAAGGCATATGGATTGGATGTCTGGAATACTATTCTTGCTTCTCTTCCCATAAGCCCAAATACTACAAAAGAAATAGTGGTTACATTTAAAGATAAGGTAGTAGAAACAGCTATTAGAAAGCAAATTAAAAAGTCAACAGGCAGCATTTACAAATCTGATTTAAGCAGCATATACAGACTTACTATACCAACTGGTGTTAAGTCATTAGTTGATTTGAAACAGCTTTCTAATTTGGAATATCTGGACTTGAACAACACTAATACAACTAATATTTCTGCTTTAAGTTCATTAAAAAACCTTAGAGTGTTATACTTGCAAAGGAATAATATTACAGACATTTCAGCGCTAAAGGGACTCACTAAGCTTGAAATACTATCCATAAACGGTAATAAAATATCCAATATTAGTGCATTATCAACTTTGACAGAGCTTTCTGAATTATATATCAGGGATAATAGAATTTCTAATTATTCTTATATTGCTAAATTGAACAAGCTGAATACTTTATATTTAAAAGGAAACAAATCCTTAGACTATAGTAAATTACGAAATATAAAAAAGAACTTAATAGAGTTTGACTTTTAGATTAGACTTTTTTTGACTGAAAGTTGGGTAATTAACTTTTTGCGCAGATTTTTGTACTAAGAACCCAATAGTTTGACAAGAAGCAGGTTACGTTGTATTCTTTTGATTATAGAAATGATTTTAATGATTAGAAAAGGTGACTTATGAGAAGATATTTGTCTGGAGGCTGGGCTGTATTAAAGAGCTATTTATTTGCAATGGTATTTTTCTATATTTTTTTTATTGGAATGGCTTCAAGAGCTAGCCTTTATTCTATAGCTATTTTTATAGTTATGATTTCACTTCTTTATTTTGAATTAACGCATCATACTGGAGTTGATAAACGCCGATATGGTAAAGTCAGACCTATAGATGGTGCAATATATGGATTATTAGCTATAGCACCATTTGTTATAATTCAGATTATATTATCTCAGTTAGATTATAGTTTTCTAGGCCCTAATTTTGATATTAGTATATTAAAACAGAATTTGGTTAAAGGTTTTGTTGCACCTATGCTATTTATAGCTAAATTAGTAGGGGGATATTCTTCCGTGTGGAGTTATATTTCAGCGTGGGCTACAATAGTTGTAGTAGCATTTTTAGGATATTACTCAGGCTACAAGAATTTTGATTTAGGTGCGTTTATGCGAAAACTTTTTGGCTTGCAACCAAGGAAAAAAAGCACAAATAGATGGAGAAGGTAGATTATTATGAACAAAAATACTATTGTTTCGCAAAGCTACAATTTAGCAATTGAAGCAGGCTTTACTAGTTTTTTAGAGGAACATGCAACAAGTGAGAACAATGAAATAAAAATTGATGAAGATGAATTAATATCTGAGATAGAAAGTAAATGGCTTAATGAAGAGCTTTCTGATATTGGTAATATTACACCAGGTGAATATATTAACTCTTTGACTTCTCTTGAAGCACTGGTGGAATTCTTTATAGAAATAGCTTCTGTATCTGATGTGGGCGTTCCTGACATTGTTATTGATAGATTGAAGGAATATGGTAAGTCTGCAGCAGATATGCTGTTTAACTTTATAGAAGACTCATTAGCATCAAAGGACAAAATCAAAAATTTAGCGATTTCTCAAGCAGTATATGCTATTAGCTGCCTAAGATTTGATGAATATAAAGAAAAGCTTATTAATCTTCTGATAAACTGTTGTGGAGATGAATTGATTTCAGAGGCTGTTTGCTCTGCAATTGCCTTGTATGATGAAACTATCCTAAATAATTTAATTGAAACCTTTCATACCACTAATCAGGATTTAGTTAAGGAACTTTTGCTTACATGTGTAGCCGAAATATGTAAGGAGCACCAATCCGATGAGATTTTCTACTTTTTGAAAAATGCCTTCAGGGTACTGTCAAATATAAAGCTTGTAGTTGAAGTCATTGGGGATTATGGTGATGGAAGGGCAATACCCCTTTTAAGAGGATATATTATGAAGAACATAAAGGAAATGGATAAAGATACATTTAACCAAATTAGAGCGGCTATAAAGAAGCTTGGCGGAGAAATTGATGACTTAGTATACATTACTTAGATTTTCTTTTTATTTGTTTATTCTATACCTAGTAAGCTTAAAGCATTATCACATAAGATGAGTTTTCGTTCTTCATCTGTGAGTTCAAGGCTATAAAACCTTTGAAGTTCTTCTTCATGGGACCACATTGGATAGTCTGAGCCGAAGAGAATTTTATTCACTCCATGCTTCCTAATAATATAGGTTGCTTTTTCTTTGTCAATAATAGCTAAAGAACTTGAGGTGTCAAGATATATGTTTTTTCCAACAAGATACTTTAAGGAGTCATCCCACATCTGATATCCGCCAAGATGAGCAGCGATAATGGTGAGATTTGGGAATTTTTCTATTATGACAGACAATCTTTCAGGGCTGGAGGAGGTTCTGTTTTCATCTCCCATATGAATAAGTACTGGAAGTTTACCTTCAAGTGCACTATAAATAGGCAGCATACTATTGTCATCAATATTAAAATTCTGGAAATCTGGGTGAAGTTTAACCCCCTTTAATCCCAAATTGATTATTCTATTCACTTCATATTCAACATCATCAAGGCCAGGATGTAAAGTACCAAAGCCAATTAAGCTTTCGTTTTCTGATATAGTCTGCCAAATGAAGTCATTTATGGAGGAAACCTGTTCAACTTTGGTAGCACTGGAATGAACAATATATTTATAAACGTTTATTTTTTTCCCACTATTAAGTAAGTCTTTAACAGTGCCTTCTCCGTAAATGGGCACATCATAATAATTACCTATCGTTTTTGTTGCTTTTTTAGCTATTTTTTCAGGATATATATGCGCATGGGCATCAATTATTTTTGTTAATTTCAATTTATTCACCTTCTATATTAATATATAAATAGCACTATTAAAATGTATCATTTTGTATTGGGTGTATATCTCACAAAGCCGATACAGTCAGTTCTAAATTTACTAAAGTCAATTACGGTTCAGTGCCTTCGCCTTCCAGGCTAATTAAGCCAAGTTTGAACGCAGTTTGGGCTTGAATTTAATTTTGAATTGACTTTTTTATTATAAGATTCTAACATATTAGAACTAAATGCACAAATAATATTCTCAAAACAATACAAGCAATTTAGTTTTTCATGCATATCACAAAATGTTTAGAATATCCATAGTAATATGGATACTTAAAAACGACTAAAGGATGGTTTTCTATGATAGTAGTAATTAGCAAGAGGAACATATTATTTATATCACTTTTACTATTGTTTTCCATAACAGTATTTAGTATAGGCTTTGCAGTTGATTATTCCAAACCTGTTACAGGGGATAATGAACAAGTACCTGAAAATCAGGTAGCAGTCAAAACTGTTATTCTCGATGCAGGCCATGGGGGTGAGGACCCAGGTGCTGTGGGTAATTTAAGCGGTTTGAGGGAGAAAGAGGTTAACTTAAATATTGTAATGCTAACAAAGGAACTTTTAGAAAAGGATAATTATAAGGTTATTTTGACGAGGGACTCTGATAAGCTTAATTATAGTACTGACACAGATAATATTCTTCAAAAGAGAAGAGAAGATTTGACTACAAGGAAAGAAATAATGGATAACTCAGGTGCAGATATTGTTGTTAGCATCCATTTAAATAAGTTTGCTCAGACTAAATACCATGGGGCGCAGGTGTTTTTTCCTCCCAATTCACCTGACAGCCAAAAACTGGCAAATGAAATACAGAGTTCTATAAGGCTAAATGTTGATAATGCCAATGAAAGAGTGGCGTTAGTCAAAAAAGACCCAATTATTATATTGAAAAATCTAAAAACTACTACTGTTGTTGTAGAATGTGGCTTTTTATCCAACATAGATGAAGAGAAAAAGTTGGGTACTGAAGACTATCAAAAGAAGCTGGCAGCTGCGATAAAGGGTGGAGTGGATAATTATTTTAAAGGAAATGGTGAGGGTAGCAATAAAGAAATCAAAAAATAGGTAGCTGGATTGAGTATGCTTCTGATATAATGAATTAAATATGTTTTAAAATATGATCAACTTTCTCGGTGATTTTTACTGAGGAAGTTGAATTATTAAAATAAGCAATGTTGGCTTGCAAACTTGCGTTGTTTAATAAAATTGGAGAGTTAACGTGATTGTACTTAATTGTAATAATATAGAATTTTCATATGGAACAGAAACTATAATTAAAAATATTTCTTTCAGCCTGCAGGAAAATGATAAGGTAGGATTGGTAGGCGTTAATGGAGCTGGAAAGTCCACTTTGTTTAAAATTTTGACAGGTGAACTCAATCAAGAAAATGGAGAGGTTTTTATTTCAAAAGACCTTGTTTTAGGGTATCTTAAACAGAATGCTGCCCTTAACTCTGAAAATACACTGTGGGATGAATTGCTTGAGGTTTTTAAAGACCTTATTGATATGGAGAAATCTATAAACAGAATTGAAAAGGAAATTAGTACTACTACTGACCAGGAGAAATTGTCGTCGCTAATGAAGGAATACAGCAGACTGACGGAAAGGTTTTCTTATCTTGGGGGCTATGAATATAACAGCCGAGTCAGGGGAGTTTTAAGAGGATTAGGCTTTGCCGATAGTGAATTTGCAGCTAAGGTAAGTATACTCAGTGGGGGCCAAAAAACAAGATTAGCCCTAGCAAAGGTTCTTCTTGAGGAGCCAGATATTTTGTTACTGGACGAGCCTACAAACCATCTTGATATCTCAGCTGTCGAGTGGCTAGAAGAGTACTTAAAGTGTTACAAAAAGTGTCTATTAATAATTTCTCATGATAGATATTTTCTTGATGCTGTAACAAATAGAACAATTGAGATAGAGAACTGCACAAGTACTGTTTACAACTGTAATTATTCAGCTTATGTGAAACAGAAAGCCAGCAATAGAGAAATACAAGAAAAACATTATCAGCTGCAGCAGAAGGAAATTGCTAGGCAGGAAGCATATATTGAGCAGCAGAGAAGATGGAACAGAGAGAGAAATATTATTGCAGCTGAGAGCAGGCAAAAGGCTCTTGATAGAATGGAAAAGGTGGACAAGCCAGCTGCTGCACCCCAAAAGATAAAAATGAAATTTAATCAGACCATGCTCAGCGGGAATGAAGTTTTGGACGTTGACGGAGTTTCAAAGTCATTTGATGACAAAGAGCTATTTAAGAATGTTGGCTTCAAGATTAGAAAGTCTGAAAGGGTATTTTTATTAGGACCAAATGGCTGTGGAAAATCTACCTTACTTAAAATATTGGCTGGAAAGCTTGAAGCAACTGCAGGTAAATTCAATTTTGGAGCAAAGGTAAATTTGGGTTATTATGACCAGGAGATGGCAGATCTTAATGGGGATAATTCAGTCATAGATGAGGTTTGGAGTGTAAATCAAAAGTTAGTTCAAACAGAGGTGAGAAATGCTCTGGCATCCTTCCTATTTACTGGTGAAGATGTGTTTAAAAAAATATCTGTTTTAAGTGGTGGAGAGAAGAGCAGGGTCTCAATGCTTAAACTTATCTTTTCGGATGCAAACTTTATTATATTGGATGAACCTACAAACCATCTTGATATTAATTCAAGAGAAATATTAGAGGATGCGTTAAATGATTATGAAGGTACAATGCTAATTGTTTCACATGATAGATATTTCATTAATAAGCTTGCTACAAGAATAATTGATATTGGGACCAACCCACCGTTAGATTGCACAGGGAATTACACATATTACGCCTCTCATTATAAAGGGAGTTCTGGAAACGACAAAAATTCAAATGAAGAGAGTACAATATCAGAGGCTAAGCAAACTCGTATTGCTACTAAGGAAGAGCGCAGCAGAATACGTAAGCTTGAAAAACAGCTAGCTGATACTGAGAGGGAGATTGAGAAGACTGAACAACGACTAAAGGCAATAGAAAATGAAATGGTTGAATTTGCTGTAGACCATTTAAAATTAATTGAACTCAATGAAGAGAAGCAATCAAACGAGAACCAACTAGAAGAATTATACTCTGTGTGGACGGATGTAACGGAACAGTTAGAACAACAATAAACAAAACAACGCAAGTTGGCAAGCCATAATTGCTTACTGTAAAATAAATGAGTGTCAGTTTTGACACTCATTTATTAGCTCAATAGCAATACGAGAATTCTCTTGTGCTTTATTTATCAAATCTTGAATAGATTTTGCAAGCTCAGTTTTTATCTCAATATGGTTTTCAATAACTAGATCAAATTTGGAACGCATAAGTTCAAAATCCATTTCTTTAACGCTGCCAACTGACGGTTGGTTAACATATTCAAGAAAGCCATCAACCTTTGGTTGGTAGCTAATACCAATCATAGGAACATTCATATAGGCTGCAAATATTAGTGCATGAAGGCGCATGCCAATCATAATGTCAAGTCCCTTTATAATAGCAAATGTCTCGGAGACAGAATGATTATCATTGATAATATAAGCTCTTGTTTTCATTTTAGATACAATGTTTCTTATTGTTACAATATCAACATGATACTCCATTGGAATGAATATCGGAATAAGGTTGTATTTAGTATATGCATAGTCGGCTATCTCAGCAATAGACTGCTCGTATTTTGTATGCTGATGATTTTCACAGTCAGGGCATCTTCGTACAGAAAAGCCAGCATATTTATTGTCAAGAGGTATTCCTTCGCTAGCTAAAATACTATCAAGCTCCTCATCATTTTCAATATAAACTGCAAGTGCTGCATCAGCTGTTAAAAGAACTTTAGGCTTTGTTATACCCATCTTTTTAAGCTCATTATAAGACAGTCTTTCTCTAACAGTTATAACATCGGCTCTATCCAGTATTCTTCGAGAAAATCTCGAATTCATAGGCTTGTTAATTGGACCAATGCCATTAGCATAAAACATAACTCTGAGATTAAGCTTTTTTGCCAGCCAAGCTGTACTCAAATAGTAAATAAGAGAGCGAGAGCTGGTACTGTCTTGAATTATATTACCTCCACCATAAATAAAAAGTCGTGCCTTCCTCATGGAAAAATAAACTGAAAACATATTCTTCCTATTAACAGTCTTAACATTATAGTTTTTTGAGGTTTCCTCTGGCTTCTTTGATAAAACTAAAATAGAAATATCAGGTTTTTGCTGTTTTAGATTATCAATAATAGACCTAAGCATAGCATCGTCGCCTATATTATTGAAACCATAATACCCAGATATAATCACATCATATTTTTTTCTTTTTAAAGCATTTAAATTGCTGCAGATTGAGTTATATATTTCTATTTGAGTACGACACATGGCACTAAGTGAGAAATCTCTATCTGCTTTTTCGTAAAGCATTTCACCAAATTCCTTGCGCTTGTTACTATTGGATGCAAGCGTCAACAAATGCTCTGAAAGAGTGTTATAATCCCTTGGCTCAAAAAGATAACCATTAACGGAGGATTCGATTAAGTCGGGAATTCCTCCTACCCTGCTGCATATCGTAGCCTTTGATAAGCGGGCACCCTCAAGAAGATAATATGGAAAACCCTCGCTTATAGAGGTCATTACATTTATATCCAATACATTAATTAATTCATAAGGGTCATCAAACCAACCAAGAAAAAACACATTATTATCAAGCCCGAGGTTGGTCGCACGTGCTTTTAATTCCTTACCCTCCTCACCTTCTCCGCCTATTAGAAATTTGACATTAGGATTTTTTGAAACCACAAGCTTTGCGGCCTCGAGAAGAGTACCTATATCCTTAACTGGGTCAAGTCTTGCAGCAGTACCAACTAAAATATCATCTTCACCTAAGGTGAGTTTGTATTTAATACAAAAATCTTCTTTTGAATAATTCTTTATGGGTTTATTAAAATCAATACCATTTAATATTGTATATATCTGCTTCTCATTAAAACCTCTGTCGGTAAGCATTTTTTTAAAAGCTGAGGTAACTACAATATAATAATCAAGTTTTCTAAGCACGATAGCATTAAGTAATCCGATTGTTATTCTTTTTGAAAAACTCTGCATGTAGTCAAGCTTATAATCACTATGCATAGTTGTAACAACTGTAACTTTACAAGCTTTTTTAATTGCATAAGCGAATATATTTGCTTTTGAACCATGTGAATGAACTATATCAAACTGATTGTCGTTAACATAATTTATTGCTTTTTTTATATCTAATATGACATTCGAGGATTTGATTATTTCAACATTTATTCCCAACTCGCGGGCTTCATCTGCAAAGGCTCCTGGTCTAAGGCTCAAAAGAGTAACATCAATATAAGAAGTGAGCTCCTTTACTAGAGACAGAACATGCACTTTTGCTCCACCAACATCTCCTCCACCGATAATGTGCAAAACCTTCATTGTATATCTCCTAATAAGTTAATTAAATTTATCCAATTTGCCATTGTAAAGTGCAAAAAAGTACATGATTATTTTATCATGCATTTACTGTTTTGACACTAAGGATTTTTACAATCACTACAAGGTGGTTAGGTACCACGTATTAATATTTCCTAAATGTAACATATAATTCCAAATATCATTGACAATAAAATAACAAAGATGATATAATACCAACACAAAAGAATTAGAGGTGAAGATTGTAATGGCTTCAAAGAAAATTTCTATGGCTGTAATTAAACGGCTCCCTCGATATCATAGATATCTATATGATTTATTAGAGCTCGGAATTAAGAGAGTGTCCTCGAAGGAATTGAGTATAAGAATGGGGATTACTGCTTCCCAAATTAGACAGGACTTAAATTGTTTTGGTGGCTTTGGACAGCAAGGCTATGGGTACAATGTTGAGTCTCTGTATAATGAAATTGGAAATATTTTAGGCATTAACAAAACGTTTTATGCCATTATTATTGGTGCAGGAAACATGGGACAAGCACTTGCCAATTATGGGAATTTTGAAAAAAGAGGTTTTAAGATTGTAGGAATATTTGATTCAAATCCTGAAATTGTTGGAAAAGCAATCAAAGATATTGAAGTTATGAATACTGATGATTTAGATGAGTTTGTATTGCAGAATAAGGTAGATATAGCTATGCTGTGTGTTCCATATAAAGTAACAGCTTCCATAGCAGATAAAGTTGGCAGATTAGGAATTAAAGGATTATGGAATTTCTCGCCTATGGATTTAAAAATCCCCTATGATGTCATTGTAGAAAACGTTCATCTTAGTGATAGCTTAATGGTACTAGGATATAAGCTCAATGAGAAGTTTGAAAGAGAACAGAATAATAGTTAAAAAATGGTTCTATGTCAATAGTTGGGGTAAAACAGTAAACTGAAATTTTTATTAAAACAGGGTGCAATAGAGCAAATGCTTTATTACACCCTGTTTTTCTCCATATTTTGTAGTAGAATCAAACATCTAGTTTATTTCTTCTAAATATAACTACAAAGGCAATTATTATTAAAAGTAAATTCGCTGCGATTACAACAACATTCTCCACTGAAAATCCTATGCTTTCGGGACTTGAAATTAAATTGCTAACTTGTTGTCCATATGTAAACCTTGAAACCTTTTCGAGTGATTTGTTAAAAGATGAAAGCATTGGAAGAAATGCAAATAACATACCAATAGGTACTGCAATTGCATTTGCACTCATTGTGTTTTTCGCAAAGCCACCAATTGTTAAGCCTAATATAATAGAACATATGCAACCAATTGCTAAATCAAATATAAAATTAAATGAAGATATTATTCCATAATTAGCGACCAAAATGAAAGCACTTCCAGTAAGAAGTGTAGAAATAAATACAAACCCACCTATACTCAAAAGATACTGATATGGTTTAACATTTGACATGATTAAAACGCGAAGTGTATTTTTTTCTTTTTCCTCTGCAATGATTGCAGCTGTTGTCACAATAGGAGTAAAGACGGCATGCATTGTTGCGAATATTGAAATAAAGAAGGAACCCTGACCTGCTTGTTCAGACATTGCAGATGACATAGCAAAAGCAATGATGGGAAAAATGAAAAATAAAATTAGTACTGCTGTATTCTTTAGTACATCTTTTATCTGTTTTTGAAAAATTGCTAATATAATATGCCTACGCTCCATTTAAATTAACCTCCTACCAGTAAGTTTAATAAACACAGTTTCAAGATTAGGTTCAGATGAATGAATAGATAATACATTGTTAGTACTGAAGCATTCTGATATTTGAGCAGCGCTTTCATCACTGTTTGGGAGTATAATCTCTTTTCCATCTCTACACAAAACAGTAACTTTATTTTCCTGATTATACTTTCTGCATATTTCTTCAGGAGAACCGTATTCAAGAATAACTCCCTCGTTGAGCAATGCAATGTTATCGCAAAGCTTAGAAGCTTCCTCCATGTTATGTGTCGTTAAGAATATAGTTGTTTCTTTTTTCTTTAGCTCGAAAAGCAACTCGTGAATCTTTTCTGCTGTAGCAGGGTCAAGACCGCTCGTCGGCTCATCAAGAAAAAGCAGTTTAGGCTTATGGAGAATCGCCCTAGCAAGAATAAGACGCTGCCTCATGCCTTTGGAAAGCTTTCCAACAGGCGTTTTTATTGCATCAGACAGCTCAACCTTTGCAATAACTTCATGTATACGACTTTTATCAATACCATATATTTTTGTGAAAAGAAGCAAATTATCATAACAATTTAGCCGATCATAAAGTCCACTATTATCTGTGACCATTCCTATCTGCAAATAAAGCTTACTACTAATGTTTAGGCAATTTGTACCAAATAATTCTGCTGTTCCATTTGATGGCGAAAGTTGTCCTGTTAGTATTTTTATCAGAGTTGTTTTTCCTGCACCAGATGGACCTAAGAGCCCGAAAATCTCACCGTTTTCAACATAGCAAGATAAATCATTTAAGACTATTTTGGTTTCAAAGTTTTTAAAAAGATGACTTATTTCAATTACCTTCATTTCAATTATCCTCCTTATTCCTATTTAACTTATAATTTGCAAGAGATTCCTCATAGCGTTTACTCTCTAGTTTGTTTTTTATTAGTAAAGTTAGAGTTCCCATCCCAAAGCAGATTCCAAAAGAAAGTAGAAAACAAAGCCATGCTATATAACTATTAATAGGAAACCACTTAAAGAAGATAATAAAACCGCTGACAGTTATTATGACTAAAAAAACTAGTAAAACTGTCCTCCAAAGGAGCATCATGTTTTTTATTATTTTATCTGACAATAAAAGCAATTTTAATAATGAAATAATGGCTGAAGATGCAAGAAATTGAAAAATTGTAGAAAAGGCAAGTCCCCTGTTTCCTAACTTAAACATTGTAATTGTATAGGAAGCAGATTCCTCTATATTGTCACCAAAAATAAATCCTGTTATTGAAATTAAGATAACTGTTACAGAAAAAATAATAAAAATTTCTGATGCAAAATTATGAATTATAAGTAACATTTTTCTCATTTAATCATCCCCAATTTCTTTTTAATAGTAACAGCATATTGTCGTGAAACAAATAATTTTTCACCGTTGTTCATGGTAACTAGTATTCTCCCATCAATATCAGGTTTTAGAGCTTTAATATGATTAAAGTTAATAATAGTAGATTTTCCTGCCCTAAAAAAATCACTTGTTTCAAGCTGTTCCTCTAACTCATATAATTTTAAAGGTGTTTCATACACCTCATTAGCTGTATAAAAAAATGTTTTTTTGTCTACAGTGTCTATGTACATTATTTTTGATATATCCAGAATATAGGTCTGATTATTCTGGATACCTGTCAGCTTCAAATCGTATACACGGAGCATAGCTAAAATTTTTAATATTGAATCATCCGTTTGCCTACAGTTGATTATGATTTCAGTATCATTCAATCTACTATCTTCATTGATTTGTATCTTCAATAGGTTTACCTCCGTATTAATACTGTATTTACTATATAAAATTAACAACTTTTATGCAACTGATTTTTCCTTAGTTGCCTAAATTTTCTGCTAAGTTTCCAGAATAATAAAGCAACCAGCATCATACAAAACGTTTGATGCTGGTTGCTTTATGTATTATAAAAAATTATTAATTACTAAAATTGCATTAGTCTTTCCTGAAAACCTTATATGAAAAATCCGAAAGTATTTTAAATGCTCTATCTGTATTGTTTTGATCCGATAGCGTAATTTTAAGACAGCCTTGTTCAAATTCTCTGCTATTAGAAACATTAATGTTTTTAATATTTATTCCATTGCTGCCTAGAAGAGTAGCTATCTTACCAATAACACCAGGTTCGTCCTTTATGTCTGCTATGAGCTCAAAACTCTGTGGGATTAGACCTGTTGAGGTGGCTGAAAAACTATCCCTAAAGACCTTTGCTACATCAAAGAATTGATGAATCTGTTTATTGTCCGAGTTTTCAATATTGCCTATCACTCTATCAATAATACGTTTACAATCATTAAGCAAATCAATTACGATTGTGCTGTTGCTCAAAACTATATTTTCCCACATTGTTGGATTAGAGGAGGCTATTCGGGTAATGTCCTTAAAACCACCGGCGGCCAAAAGCTTTATTAACTCGGTATCTCTACTATAATCCTTAGCAAGGGTGACTAGAGCGGAAGCGATAATATGGGGGACATGGCTTATGCAGCCAGTCACAATATCATGCTTTTCTGGAGAAACTATAATAGGAATTGCACCAATACTGTCTAGTAGCACTTTCAAGGTTGTTATTGCGGTCTCGGTTGAGGCTTTTGTTGGTGTTAGAACATAATATGCATTTTCAAATAAGTGAGCAAAAGCATTTAAATAACCAGATTTTTCAGTTCCAGCCATTGGGTGACCACCAATAAAAATTGGTGGATTTTCAAGTCCTTCTATATAATCGCAAATCTCACCCTTTGTACTTGCTACATCTGTAATAATACAACCTTGCTTAATACTACCCGATAGCTGCCCAATAAATTCAATTGCACTTCTTATAGGGGTACATACAAATATAATATCTGAGTTCCAAATCTCAGGATAACATTCCATAAAGCCCTTATCAATGACACCTTCTGATTCAGCAAGCGTAAGTGATGAAGAGCAGCTATCCAATGCATATATTTTCAAATCTTCATTTCTTTGGCGAAAGGCTTTTGCCAAAGAGCCTCCAATAAGGCCTAGCCCAATAATAGTAATACTGTTAACCGCCATAGCTAAACTCTCTCTCTATGATAGGTGCTAGCTTGCTTATGTCTTTACACAGCATGTCAAATTCTGTAGGGTTGAGCTGCTGGGCAGCATCAGACAAAGCACACATTGGATTGGGATGTACCTCTACAATTAAACCATCTGCACCTGCAGCTATTGCTGCCCTTGACATTGGAATAACATACTTTGATTTCCCGGCAGCATGGCTAGGGTCAACAATAATTGGCAAATGACTCATGTTTTTAACAACAGGAACAGCACTTAAATCAAGAGTGTTTCTTGTGGCTGTTTCGAAGGTCCTTATACCTCTTTCGCAAAGAACAACATCATAGTTACCTTCACTCATAATATACTCTGCAGCATTGAGCCACTCATCTATAGTTGTAGAAGAACCGCGCTTCAAAAGAACAGGCTTCATAGATTTGCCAACCTCCTTTAAAAGCTGAAAGTTCTGAACATTTCTTGCTCCAATTTGAAACATATCAACATAAGGCAATGCAACTTCCACAGCTTTATCACTAGTTACCTCAGTTATTATCTGCAGACCAGTTGCTTTTTTGGCTTCTAGCAATAGTCTTAAGCCTTCCTCTTCTAACCCTTGAAAGGCATAGGGGGAGGTTCTAGGCTTAAAAGCTCCACCTCTTAGGAACTGAGCGCCAGACTTTTTAACTGCAAATGCTGCCTCCATTATTTGTTCATAGCTTTCAACAGCACAAGGTCCTGCTATTATTGCTAATTCTTTTCCACCAATTTTTACTCCATTTACATTCACTACGCTAGGCTCTGGCCTAAAGGTCTTACCTGCAAGTTTAAAGGATTCAACAATTGGAACCAGCTTGTCTACACCTGGCATAAGCTCTAGGGGGATATCTCTAAGAACAGTTTTATCACCGATAATTCCAATTATAGTTCTCTCTGTTCCTTGAGAAATGTGTACATCCAAGCCGGAATTTTTTAATACACTTACTACTTCATCAACCTGCATTTGATTTGATTTAGGATTCATTACAATAATCATAAAAATTCAACATCCTTTCTACCATTTTACTAAATTTGATTATTACATTTTTATTTCACAATTTGCTCTTCCAAAGAAACAACCGTTTTACCATAATACACAACTGCCTTGCTATGTTTCTTGAAAAACAAATCCTGTCTATATTATATAGCAATAATACCAAAATATAAAGTACTGCTGATGGCAAATATCACATGTTAATGTTAATGATAATATGTAAAAATGGTTATAAAAAATTTTAAAAAAATAAAGGTAAAATGAACATATAAATAGAATAGATAATACTAATTGTGTTTTGTGAAAATTGATGAAAATTATAAATGTTTTTTAATAATATTTGTGTGTATTGAATAAAAATGTATTACTCGTTGTTTAGGCTGTTGCAGAATATTACCTTAAATCTACTCTGAACCTAAGAAATCTATTTATATCGTTTACACTTGCTTTTTTGTACATGTTTTGTCAGGAAGCGATGGGCTTTAGGCCTTGAAAATTTGCTTTGGTTTTAAAAAGCGGTTTTAAAATACAGGTATGAAATGATTCAAAATAATAAGGGGGAATGATTATGAAGGATTATGCCGTGCAAAAACTACGGAATATTTGCCTCTTAGCTCATGGTAATGCTGGAAAAACTACCTTGGCTGAGGCAATGATGTTCAATACTGGTGTGTTGGACAGATTCGGGAAGGTCGTTGATGGAACTACCACAACTGACTATGACCCTGAGGAAATTAAAAGAAAAATATCTATTAGTACCGCAATGGCACCATGTGAATGGTTGGACCACAAGATTAATGTAATTGATACTCCTGGTTATTTCGATTTTGTTGGAGAAGTGATGCAGGGTATTCGTGTTTCAGATGGTGCAGTAATAGTTGTTTCTGCAAAGAGTGGTGTTTCTGTAGGAACAGAAAAATCCTGGGCATATGCTAGAAATCGTAATATTGCCAAAGTGTTCTTTATAAATAAAATGGATGAAGAAAACGCGAATTTCAATGCCGCCCATGAAAAGATGTTAAGTAAATTTGGAAATAGCGTTATACCTTTCCAGTTTCCTATATATGAGGATGCTAAATATGTTGGTTATGTAGATATAATCAATATGACTGCGAAAAAATTCCAAAAGGATAAGCTAGTTGATGCTGAAATCCCGAAGGATTTAACTGATATAGTATCAAAAATAAAGAATTCACTTAATGAACTTATTGCTGAGACAGATGAGAATCTCATGGAAAAGTTTTTTGGTGGGGAAGAGTACACACCAGAAGAGATTAAAAAGGGTATTAAAGTTGGTATTGCAGATGGAACTATAGCTCCTGTCTTTTGTGGCTCAGCTTTCCAAAATCAGGGAGTCAAAGAGTTAATGAATGCAATTGTTGAATACTTGCCGTCTCCTGAAGATATACATGTAAAGGCTACAAGAGCTGGATCAGAGGAAACAATTGAAATAAAAGCAAATCCAGCTGAACCATTGTCAGCATTGGTGTTTAAGACTATTGCAGACCCGTTTGTAGGCAAGATATCTATGTTTAGGGTTTACTCTGGAACTTTTAAAGCTGATTCTACTGTTTATAATTCTACTACAGAGAAAACTGAAAAAGTTGGCCAAATATTTATTATGCGAGGAAAGAAGCAAATACCTACAGATAAATTAATTGCCGGTGATATTGGTGGTATAGCAAAGTTGGCAGGCACAAATACCAATGATACACTATGCGATATTTCAAAAAGAGTAGTTCTTGAGAAGATTGTTTTCCCGGAACCTGCTATCTCAATGGCAATTGAGCCAAAAGCAAAGGGTGATGAGGAGAAAATCAATTCGGGTCTTCATAAATTACAGGATGAGGATCCAACCTTTAAGCTATCAACGAACACCGAAACACGTCAATCATTAATTTCAGGTGTTGGGGAACAACATTTAGATGTAATTGTTAGCAAGCTAAAAGCAAAGTTTGGTGTTTCAGTTAATTTGGTGAATCCAAGGGTTCCTTATAGAGAAACCATCAAGAAAAAGGTAAAAGTTGAGGGAAAACACAAGAAACAATCTGGAGGGCATGGTCAATACGGTCATGTTTGGATTGAATTTGAACATGGAGATACAGAGGATTTATTATTCCAGGAAAAAATATTTGGTGGGTCGGTACCTAAATCATACCATCCAGCGGTTGAAAAGGGTCTCAGAGATGCCATTGTCAAAGGCGTACTTGCAGGATACCCTGTGGTAAACTTAAAAGCCACATTAGTTGATGGTTCTTATCATGATGTTGACTCATCTGAAATGGCATTTAAGATAGCTGCAAGACTAGCCTATAAAAAGGGTTTACCATTAGCATCACCTGTATTGCTTGAGCCGATAGCACATGTTGAGGTTAATATTCCTGATAATTATATGGGAGATATAATTGGTGATTTGAATAAGAGGAGAGGACGCATTCTTGGTATGAACCCGCAAGATGATGGTACTCAGCAAGTTGAAGCAGAGGTTCCACAATCTGAAATGTTTAAATATGCTACAGATTTAAGATCTATGACTCATGGAAGGGGTTCATTTAATCTTAGTTTTGCAAGATATGAAGAAGCACCTCCAATGGTTGCAAGCAAGGTGATTGAAGAGGCTAAGAAGCAAATGGTAGAAGAGGAAGAAGAATAATTAGATAATTAATAAGCTATAAAGTATTTTATACAAAAAGGCTCCCTGTATTTCAGGAGTCTTTTTGTATGTGAAAAGATATGTAGCAGGATGTGGATTTTATTAAAATTTATTTTATATCAACTTTTTGAATATTAATTCATTTTTAATGACAATATAATATTTGTTAGAAGAATTCTAAAAAAATTAAGAAGGTAAGACAAAAAGGACTTGAATGTAATTTATATATGTACTATAATTTAATTAAGGTCAAAGAAAGTCAAAATCAGTTTGTACAAATGAGGTGATGATGTGGCAAGTTTAAGTGATTTAATTGAAATTTTTATTAAACAAATGATTACTGATACAAATGGATCAATTGAGATACAGAGAAATGAATTAGCAAACCAATTCAATTGTGTTCCGTCTCAAATTAATTATGTTATATCAACTAGATTTACTGCTGATAGAGGTTATTACGTTGAAAGTAAAAGAGGGGGCGGGGGGCATGTAAAAATAAAGAGAATTAATATTTCAGTTCCTAGCAATTATTTAATGCATATCGTATCCTCTATGGGAACAAGAATTTCTCAGCAGTCAGCTGAGGTTTTCATAAATAACTTTGTTGATTATGAGGTTATTAGTGAAAGAGAGGGTTTAATTATGAAGGCAGCTATCAGTGATAAAGTAATTGGTGGAATTCCAATGCCTGATAGGGATATTTTAAGAGCTACACAGTTAAAGAATATGATTATAAGTTTATTAGTTTAAGGAGTTTAGAGGTGATTTTATGCTTTGTCAAAATTGTCAACAGAGGGCTGCGGAGGTACATTTTACTCAAATAAAAAACAATTCTAAAGTTGATATATATTTATGTGAACAATGTGCAAAAGGGATGAGCCAAACAGAATTTGTAGCACCGTTTGGAATTAATGATTTGATAAATGGGTTATTTGGGTCTCAAATAAAGCAAGAAATGCCAATTACCATAAAGTGTAATAACTGTGGCATGGAGTATAATGAGTTTTTGAAAAACTCAAGAGTAGGATGTGCCGAGTGTTATAAGGCATTTGGAACAAAGCTTGATCCTATTATAAAAAGACTTCATGGGAATGCTCAGCATCATGGAAAGGTTCCAAATAGGGTTAGTAGCAATTTAAATGTTCCAAAGGAAATAGAGAAGTTAAAAAAATTGCTTAATGAGTCAATTCAGAAAGAAGAGTATGAAAAGTCAGCACAAATACGTGATAGAATCCGGAGCTTGGAGGTGGGCGAATGAGTGAACTGCTAACAGAAAAAGGGCCGGAATATGACATTGCTATTACCAGTAGGGTCAGACTTGCTAGAAACTTTGCTGACATACCCTTCAGAGCAAAGATGAGTGTCAAACATCAGGTTGAGCTTATTAAAAGAATGCAGGAAATAATATCTAGCAATAATGTGTATGGTAAGCTGATGTTTGCCAATGTGGCGTCAATGCATCCTGTTGATAGGGTCTCGCTAATGGAAAGACATTTGATAAGTCCTGATTTGGCTGATACACAAGGTAATGCAGGTGCCTTTATAAATGAAAACGAAAATGTGAGTATAATGGTAAACGAAGAAGACCATATAAGAATACAGGCACTGTTTTCAGGGATTCAGTTGGAAAAGGCTTACGGAGTATGTGATAACTTAGATTCAATTATTTCAGAAAAAGCAGATTATGCATTTGATGATAAATATGGGTACCTAACTAGCTGCCCTACAAACCTGGGAACAGGAATGAGAGCCTCTGTTATGCTTCATCTTCCAGCACTGGTTATGACAGGCTACATGAAAACAATACTTGAGGGTTGTAGCAAGGTGGGTGTCACTATTCGGGGAATATATGGAGAAAATAGTGATGCCGTTGGTGATGTTTTTCAGGTCTCCAACCAAATTTCTTTAGGCAGAAAAGAAGAGGAGACTATAGCTAGCATTGATGATATTTGTAAGCAGATAATTGACAGAGAAAAGGCTTTAAGGCATCAACTATACAAACAGAATGTATATAAATTTGAGGATAAAATTTTTAGATCATATGGATTGCTTTTAAATGCGAGGATTATTTCAACGCAAGAGTGCTTTAAATTATTATCTGATGTTAGACTTGGCGTAAGTATGGAAATAATAAAAGATATTGATATAGCAACATTAAATGAAATAATGGTAATGTCTCAGCCGGCAACGCTGCAGAAAATATCTGGAAAGCAGCTCACCGAAGAAGAGAGAGATGCAAAAAGGGCTGAACTTATAAGAACGAAAATTAGATAGTGAAGAGGTGATATTATGTATCAACGTTTTACAGAAAAAGCAGAAAAAGCGATAGCATTTTCTCAACAGAGTGCTATTGACCTAGGACATAATTATGTGGGTACTGAACATATTCTCTTAGGTCTTGTTAAGGAAGGAACTGGAGTAGCTGCTAGAGTACTTCAGGCACAGGGAATAACTGAAGAAAAAATTTTAAAGGAAATTGATGAGCTGATAGGCAAAGGTGATTCGGCTGGTGAGTCACCTGTTGGATTTACTCCAAGGACAAAGAGGGTACTGGAACTTGCTTTCAAAGAGGCTAGAAGAATGGGGCAAAGCTACATTGGAACTGAGCACTTACTACTAGGAATAATGAAGGAAGGGGAGAGTGTTGCTGTTAGAATTTTGATGGATTTGGGAGTTGATCCGCAGAAATTATTATCAGAGCTTGTTAAGGTTTTAAATGAGGAAACACCTGGTTCAACAGGAGCACCTAAAAGCAGCAGCTCAAATTCTAACACACCTACCTTGAACCAGTTTGGCAGAGATTTAACTGAAATGGCTAGAGATGGAAAGGTTGACCCAGTTATTGGGCGAGATACTGAAATAGAGAGAATCATACAAATCTTAAGTAGAAGGACTAAAAATAACCCTTGTCTTATAGGTGAACCTGGTGTAGGTAAGACTGCAATAGCAGAAGGTCTCGCCCAAAAAATTGTTGAGGGAAATATACCTGAGATATTAAATGATAAGAGGGTAGTAACATTAGATATTTCTTCTATGGTGGCAGGTGCTAAATATAGAGGAGAGTTTGAGGATAGACTCAAAAAGGCAATGGAAGAAATGCGAAAAGCAGGAAATATAATTTTATTTATTGACGAGCTGCATACAATTGTTGGTGCCGGCGCTGCAGAGGGTGCAATTGATGCTTCAAATATTTTAAAGCCATCACTTGCCAGAGGCGAAATACAAGTTATCGGAGCTACTACATTAAATGAATATAGAAAGCACATTGAGAAGGACGCTGCTTTAGAGAGAAGATTCCAGCCAATTACAGTTGGTGAGCCTTCAAAGGAAGAAGCGGTTGAGATATTGAAGGGTGTTCGAGATAAGTATGAAGCACATCATAGAGTTAAAATAACTGACGAAGCATTAGAGGCGGCAGTTAAGCTCAGTGATAGATATATTACCGATAGATTTCTTCCTGATAAGGCCCTTGACCTAGTGGATGAGGCTGCTTCAAGAGTTAGATTAAAATCCTTTACTACTCCACCGGATGTAAAAAGCATGGATGAAAAAGTAGAAAGGCTTGAGAAAGAAAAAGAGGATGCTATTCGCCATCAAGAGTTTGAAAAAGCTGCAAAGATTAGGGATGAAGAGCAAAAGCTTAAAAATGAAGTGGAAAAAATCAGGGATGAATGGCACCAAAAAAATCAAACAACGACAGACACTGTAACATCAGATGAAATTGCAGACATTGTTGCCAGCTGGACTGGGATACCTGTTAAGAAGTTGGCAGAAGAGGAATCTGAACGCTTATTAAAAATGGAGGATACCCTTCACAACCGCGTTATTGGACAGGATGAAGCTGTTAAGTCAATATCAAAGGCTATTAGAAGGGGTAGAATAGGGCTAAAGGATCCAAAACGACCAGTGGGTTCCTTCATATTCTTAGGACCAACAGGTGTTGGAAAAACTGAGCTCTGTAAAGCATTATCTGAGGCCATGTTTGGAGATGAAAAATCACTCATTAGAGTTGATATGTCTGAATTTATGGAGAAGCATAGTGTGTCTAAGCTGGTTGGCTCACCTCCAGGATATGTAGGCTATGATGAAGGTGGACAGTTAACTGAGAAGGTAAGAAGAAGGCCTTATTCTGTGCTATTATTTGATGAGATTGAAAAGGCTCACCCAGATATATTTAATATTTTACTTCAGATACTTGAGGATGGAAGGCTTACTGATTCACAAGGCAGAGTAGTGGATTTCAGAAATACTATTATAATAATGACTTCAAATGTTGGTGCAAGAACTATTACAGAGCCTAAACGACTTGGTTTTTCTACTGCTAGGGATGAGAGTGCTAAAAGCTATGAGGACATGAAGGGGAATGTAATGGGTGAACTAAAGAAAACGTTCAGACCTGAGTTCCTTAACAGAATTGATGATATAATCGTATTCCACCCACTAACAGAGGACAATATAAAACAAATTGTTGGACTAATGCTTGACGTGTTAATAAAGAGACTTAAACAAAATGAAATAGATATGGAAGTTAGCGAAGAGACTATGGCTCATCTTGCTAAAAAGGGCTATGATCCGATATTTGGAGCTAGACCTCTAAGACGTGCTATTCAGAGCTTGATTGAAGATAAGCTTGCCGAAGAAATGCTAGAGGGCAAAATCAAAGCAGGGGATAGTATCAAAATTGAAATGGATGGAGAAAAGGTTGTTGTGAATAAGAAAGTGTAAACAAGATTATGAAATTAAAAACCGAGACCTTACATTACCAATAATGGAATGGGGTCTCGGTTTCGTTTATTTACATTATATTCAGCCGATGTTTCTTTTTGGAAAATAGAGTTAAGTTAAAGTATTTATTTAGCCGATATCTTATTAAAGAAAAGTATAATAATTTTATGCCAAGTCACCTAAAAATTATTGTACCGTATACGGGAGGTGTGTTATCACATGCAAGTTAATTCAAACTATGGTTCATTGGACAATTATAACTCGATGAGGATTTTGTTTACAAAACATTCAAATATCTCTAATGAAGATTTTGATTCTTTCTATGAAAATTATCAAACTGAACCATTGAAAAAGAAACAGATTAGTGATTTTTTTTCAAACAATAATATTACTGCTGTAAGGAATTTTGTATTTGAAGTTACGCCGGAGGAATTAGTTAACAATCATAGAATTAATGAAAATTTCAACTTCACATCAAGAAATGCCCTTAACAGCACTCAAAATTCTGTGTCTTTTGTTCCAGGAGATACGTTCGATTTAGGCGATGGGTACTATTTAGAAATTACAGAGAATGCAGTTTTACCAAAATGTAAAAACGAGGCCTATGACCCAAACAGAATGAAGGAAGTTTCAGATATTGCAGGTGCATTGAATACATTTATCCGTTTTGCTAACGGACAAACAGGTTCAATGTTTTTTGATGAAGTTCAGCAGAACAGGATTGCACCTTTACTTTCTAAACTAGGTATTGATTTATCAAAGTCATTTACAGTAAACAATTCGGATTTTAGTAAAGTCAACGGAAATATCCAAAAACAATGGGGTGCTTATGGACAACCGACTTTTACGGAACAATTAACCAAAAACCTTATCGAGCGCGCAATAGATAAATATGTCAATAACTTTATTTATGAATGAAATAAATAAAATATGAATTACAATATTTATAAGGGATATGATCCTCGTATGGGGATTGGAAGTCCGAATCACTTTAAGGTGAATTGTCATAAGAATTTGTGTCCGGCATATATTCCTCAGCAGTATTCTCATGGTTTAAAGAGCTGTGTGGTTTCTCCCACTGTTCATAGCTTCTGTGATAGGATATTTGATTTTCGCTGCCAGCTCTTGCTGCTGTTTTTTTCATTGCAGCGGGATACAATACTGATTCTGAAATTTCAGTTACTTTAACTGCAGAGTCCTTTATGGGCGGCCCGTGCTCATATTTCCAAAGCTTTAGGTGTATTAGTATTTTCTTTATTGTTTCTTCGTCGTATGTAGTTACAGGCTCACCGCTGTATATATGAAATCCGCTGTGTTTCCATTATTTCACACCTTCTGCCACTGCCTGGCTTATTTTATTCTCTTTGTTTTATTTTAAAAAATTTAGTTGACCACAAATGAGGCAACAGAAAAATACATTTTTTTGAAGCAAAGATTTGCTGATGATGAAACGGGATATATATTTTCAACAGATGGTGATATAGAAAAGGTTAAAATTAATAATGTAGATGCTGTAATAAGTGATGATAAAAACATTAACTGGGAAAATAATGGAGTATTTTATGGACTCCGAGGTGGAGAGATTAGCAAAAGTGATCTAATAAAGATTGCGGAGTCAATAAAATAAATAGCTGGTTTTCTATAACAGCTGGCACTGTTTTAAAAGAAATATAATTCAAAGAGTCTGTCAAAAAACTAATTATAATATACAAAAAACATAAACTTCAAATCACATTGTATATGATATAGTTTTGAAACAGACTCTTTAGTTTCACTAATTCCCGTTTTCTACATCGCTAATACTTAATTGCCTGGTATGAAGAGTGTGATTCCACTCCTTGTTGTCTTTTTCCAAAAAGCCCTGAATAGTAATAGGTACCCAGGTAAGACAGTAAAAGGGGTAAATAACAAAGCCCAAAAGTACCTTAAAGCTAAATTTCTTTTCGGCTAATATTACTAATGGGCCATAGAGCATTTCAAACAATCCCATTAAGTACCACACTTGTACGGGAAAAACATATTGGATACTAAAAATAGGAAACACTGGGTATACCGTTTGAATCCACATAATTACTGTCATTAGGCCAATAAATATAAACCTGATTGGCTGAAACAGATATAAAGCGCAGTCAAGTGATATCAAATCACCTTTTGAAAATGCCTGCTTGAATAACGGACCTAAATATTTACTTGCGCAATCAGCATGACCCTTCATCCAGCGTTTACGCTGCTTCCATGATTGTAATAAAGTCAAGGGTTTTTCATCATATACTATGGCATTGTGTGCCCATGAGATCTTTATTCCATTTAGTGCAAGCTTCATTGTATATTCAAGATCCTCTGTCAAGCAGGTAGCTCCCCATTTAAGCTCTTTTAACACAGAGGTATCAATGCAAAATCCTGTGCCGCATAGGCTGCAACTTAAATTAAGATAGTATCTCGGAAGTTGAAAGATTCTATTTGAGAGCCAAAAGGCAATGGAATAAGAACAGGTAATCCAGCTGTCATAGGGGTTTTTACTGTCAATATAGCCTTGAACAACCTTGTGGCCTTTGCATAACTGATTATTCATTTCTGAAAGGAAATTTGGAGACACCAGATTATCTGCATCAAAAATAGCAATAGCATCATAATGTTGGTCCATTTCAAATATCCTATTGAACATCCATTCTAATGCATGTCCTTTTCCTTTATGGATATCATTTTCTCGGATATATACCTTTGCACCATGCTCTTTTGCTATTTCAGCAGTTTTGTCAGTACAGTTATCTGCAATTACAAAGACATCATATAAATTACTAGGGTAGCAGAGTTTGAAAAGACTATCTAAGATATGGCTTATGACTAACTCTTCATTATGAGCGGCAACAATTAGTGCAAAGCGCTTTTCTGGAGCTGTTTCCTTTGACGATTTTTCTTTTCTCTTTATCCATCCAAATATTGATATTCCAAAAAAATAACAGCCAGCGATAAATATAAATATCTGAATAAGTTCACTTAAGTAAAAACTAACATAGTTTAAAATATGCATGAAATCCTCCAGCTAATTCCTGAAATCAAGAACTCCCACCAAATCTAAGAACTCTGTTTAGTATGTTCAAAAAAGTAAAAAATATTTACATATGAACTGCGTATTCTTTATTTTTTTATATGTTATAATGAATTTACCTCTGTTTTTGAGGAATGATTGGGGAAACCTCACTTATTTAGCATAAGTACGAGGCTTCATGGAGGCATAATTATGCAAAAATCCTATTACAATAACGCCATTACAGGTAATTCATCCATGCTTGTTTGCTTGAGTGATAAATCTGAGCTGCTTAGATTATTCTGGCCAAATATAGATTATTTACAGCAATTTGACAAAATGCTTTGTGGCATTTTTATAAAAAATATTAATGGAAGCACAGTGTGGTTAAATGACCAGCGCTGTCAACATCAACAGGAATATTTGCAAGATACAAATATAGTTAAGAGCACAATAATAAATGAATTTAATGGATATAAAGTTGTACTTTACGACTTTGTTCATCCACATAAGGATGTGCTTGTCAGAAGAATTGAAATACAAAACACATTACCAGAGAAAAGAGAGCTTGGCTTTGTTACATTTTCGGCAGCAACCAATGCAGATACTGATGTGGTAGGGTCGCTGTTTGACTTTGCCAATGAGGGTTTGATCCATTATAGAAGTAACAATTATGTAGCTATTTGCTCTGATATTCCTGCTGCTGGGTTCCAAATAGGCAACAATTCACATGATGCTGCTATTAGTAACAACCTTTTTGGTAAGGATGATATAGGAATGATGAAGGATGCTGCAGTGGCATGGGAGCTAGGAATTTTTGATAAAAATGAAAAGAAATATTTTAATATATATGTGTGCGCCAGTAAAACTTTAAAGGAAGCTAAAGGCTTAATTAGAGAAGTAAGAGCAATTGGTGCAGAAAAAATGTTTGAGGAAACAGAGCAGTATTGGAAGGACTTTTTAAACTGTGTAAAACCAATTGAAACAGGGAGAGAAGTCCTAGATGATTTGTATAAAAGGTCTTTACTGGTTTTTAGACTTATGTATGATAAGAAAAGTGGAGGCCTTTTAGCAGCACCTGAAATGGACGAATATTTTACTAGGTGTGGCAGATATGCTTACTGTTGGGGAAGAGATGCTGCATTTATAACAGGTGCATTAGATATCGTTGGGCTAAATGACTGTGTTGACAATTTTTATAAATGGGCTGTAAGTGTGCAGGACGAGGATGGGAGTTGGCAGCAAAGATTTCATATGGACGGAAACTTAGGCCCTTGCTGGGGATTGCAAATTGACGAAACAGGAACTATATTATGGGGTATGCTTAATCACTATAATTATATTAAGAAAATAGAGTTCCTCAATTCTGTTTGGGCCAGTGTAGAGGCTGGAGCTAATTTTCTTATTAGCTTTATTGACGAGGGAACAGGATTACCAAAACCTAGCTTTGATTTGTGGGAGGAGCGTTTTGGGGAGCATGCTTATTCCTCGGCAGCGGTGTATGCAGGACTTCATTCAGCTTCTGAAATTGCAAGAATATTGGGTAAGTCAAATGAATACTATCAGAAATGGAACGATGTAGCAGATAAAATTAAGCAAGCAATTGTAAAGTGCTTTTGGAAGGAAGACTATAGACGATTTATAAGAAGCATTAGAGTAAAGCTTAATGGGTGGGGAGAGGAACCCTCTCAAAATACAACAATAATTGAAGTAAACGCAAAAGGTTACAAGAGAGATGTCACTTTGGAGGATTGGATAGTTGATGTAAGCTTAATTGGACTGAGTATTCCATTTGAGGTTTTTGATGCAAATGACCCTATGATAAAGGATACTGTCTCACTGATTGAGCAGGTATTAACCTCATCAGGAGTTGGTGGTATAAAGCGATATGAAAATGACACATATATTGGTGGCAACCCCTGGATACTAACAACGTTGTGGGTTGCACTGTACCATGCTAAGACGGGAAATTATTCAAAGGCTAAGGAATATTTGTATTGGGCAGCTAATGGTAAAACTGAACTGGGATTATTGCCAGAGCAGATAAATAAAGATACAGGCAGGCCTGATTGGGTTATACCCCTTACCTGGTCTCATGCAATGTATGTACATGTATTGTCAGAGCTTATCAATGCTGGAGTGCTTTGAGTTCATAATTGTAGATAAGCTTATGCCATGGTTGATGATTAAATAAAGATAAAATACCATTTTTTTAAGTTTTGATACCATTGTATTCTCCCTTAAAAATCATTTTTTAATATAGTATATGAATAGTATAATGATTATGTGTTGTGACGTTGAAGGAGTTGATTACTATAAAGTATAAGATTGCTTTTAAGTGTAAAAATTGCGGTTATGAGTCTTCTAAATGGGTCGGTTGTTGTCCTGAGTGCAGTAATTGGAACACATTAGAGGAGGTAACTGTGGAGGCCAAAAAAAATAAATCTGCTTCCACACGAAAAGTTAAAAAAATTGCTAGGCTAACAGAAATTCAAGCTACTAACAGCGATAGAATAGTGACTGGAATAAATGAGTTTAACAGAGTGATGGGTGGAGGAATAGTTAGGGACTCTATTACCATAATTACTGCAAAGCCTGGAGCAGGAAAATCAACACTTCTTCTGCAGGTGGCGGCTGATGTTGCGGCTAGGGGGCTTAAAGTTCTATACGCTTCTGGTGAAGAAAGTGAGAGTCAAATAAAAAGTAGAGCTGACAGGCTTTTTGAGAAAATAGAAACTGGTGTATGGGTCTATTCTGATAATAGTATGGACAATGTTCTTGAGGTTGTAACCCAGATTGACCCTGATTTAGTAATTGTAGATAGTATACAAACCTTTGTATTGGAAGGGTTTCCAGGTTCGAGAGCTGGCTCGCCGACACAAACTATGGAGTGTGCAAATGAATTGCTCAAGCTAGCAAAAGATCCAGTAAAACCAAGGGCAGTTTTCCTAGTTGGACAGATGAATAAGAGTGAAGAAATTGCAGGGTTACGTGCTCTTGAGCACCTCGTGGACGCAGTTCTGATTTTGGATGGAGATAATGAAGAAGAACTCCGTGGACTTTCTGTTTCTAAAAATAGATTTGGGAGTACTTGGGAAAGAGGATATTTCTCTATGACTGAAGGTGGGCTTGTGTCAATTGACAATCCCTCTGAGTTTTTTATGACATACAGGGAGCAAGACGAAAGGGTTTCAGGATGTGCTTTAACAGTTGTAAAGGATGGTTCCAGACCTATCATTGTAGAGATAGAAAGCTTGGTTTCAAAGACGTTTACCCCTTATCCATCAAGAATTGGCGAGTGTATACGACGGGAACAGCTTAGTACACTTATTTCAATACTTGAACAAAGAGGGAAAATATCACTATTTGATAAGGATGTGGTTATAAAAACTACTGGTGGCTTGAAGTTTAAGGAACCAGCAGTTAATTTATCAATTATTATGAGCATTGTGTCTTCAGTCTTTGATAAAGAAATACCAAATGACACTGCTTTCATTTCTGATGTGGGACTAACAGGTGAACTAAAGAAGGTACCTTCATTAGAACTCCGAATTAGAGAACTTGATAGAAGGGGTTTTAAACGGGTTTATGTGGCAAAGAATGCTTTAATGCGTTCTTTGGATGTAAAAAATATAAAAGTGATAGAACTAAAATCCCTTCAAGATGTTATTAAGAATGTATTTTAATAGTAAAAATTTTTTAAAAGGATATTGACTCTCCTGTTAGGTAAGGGTTTATCCTGTTTATGAGGACCTCAAAATATGTGCACATAGGTGAATAGAATGTTTAAAATCGGAGATTTTGCAAGACTAAACAGAGTAACGGTAAAAACGCTCAGGTATTACGACAGCCTAGGGCTTCTGCAGCCCGAAAAAATTGATAACTTAACAGGTTATCGATATTATTCAGCCAGGCAAATGCCAAGATTGAATAAAATACTTGCTTTAAAGGATGTGTGTTTTTCTCTTGAGGAAATTGTATTAATCCTTAATAAGGATATGGGTATAGAGCAAATACAGACACTTTTGGAGATAAAACATCTGGAAATAGCTGAAAAAATACGGCTTGATCAGGAGAGGCTGTCTCGTGTTGAGAATTTACTAAAAACTTGTAAACAGGAGGCATATTTAATGAGTTATGATATTGTTCTAAAAGAAATTGAACCAATCCGTGTTGCAGCTTTAAGGGATACAATTCCAAGTTTTAGTGAACAGGGTCATCTATGGGAGGAACTTGGAAAACATATTGAGAAGCATGGAGCTAGGGTAGTTCCGCCATGTATGGTAATTTACCATAATACTGGAGACAAAGAGGAGTCGGTAGATGCAGAAATAATAGAACCGATTATTGGAGAATTGCCTGAAACTGATAGGATAAAGGTTAAGGTTCAAGAAGGTGTGAAGGAGATGGCGACGGTAGTCCATAAGGGGGCTTTTCAGAATCTGTATATGGCTTACAATGCAATCTCTAAATGGATTGAAGATAATGGATATAGTATTGTAGGACCCCAAAGGGAGATATATATTAAAGGCGAATGGGCTACTAATAATCCAAATGAGTATATTACTGAGATACAGTTCCCTGTGAGTAAGCTGGCCAAGTAGTTGTATTTTGATGAACACCGGCAGATAGAGATTAGTAGTTAAAAGTAAGCAGGTTGCAGCGGCTAGCAGAAGTCGGCAGTGTTAGCTTAGACAAGAAAAGCTTAATCAGTGGATAAATATCTGCTGATTAAGCTTTATTCTTAAAATCTAGGTAGTATACAAGAAATCGTGGCATGGTATAGCACCTAAGCCAAATATTTTTATCTCAGATTATATTTACCAAGCATACGTATTCTATCATTTTCCTTTAAAATTATATCATATAGGTTTAAATCAAGAGAATTGCATAAGGATGCTAAATAAAATACATTTCTTCCAATATCTCTTTCAACAGCATCTCTGCAATTTTCACATAAGGAGCCCTCTATATGACTATCTAAGGAATTCTTAATTTCGTCAAGACTGGAGTCTTCAGGGATTTCCTGCTTATGAGCAGAAATAGTCAAACAACCGCATTGTGTGACAGACTTTATAATAGCCCTATTAATTCTTGAATTTGAATCCTGAAATTTAGTTATCAAATCAAGAATACTCTTATTTCTAACAAGTAATTCCTGCGCAGTATATTGAAAATCATCAATGAGCATATCCTTCATGTGATTCACCTCTGTATTTAATGTCTAGATTAATTATACGTTTAAAATTAAGGTGCTGTCAAATAAAAACAATTATTTATTGTATAATAATCTGTTAATAGGTTTAAAATTTTTTGTATGCTTGTTTTTTTGACAATACCCATACTTTGTAGTATACTTGTCCTATAAGAAGTAAATACGTAGATAATCAAACGCACTCACTGAGAAGGTGCGTTTTAGTGTTTTATGATTTTTTTATGGATTTGAAATTGATTTTTACCCTTGTACCCTTGCTTAACTAGAAAAGATTTCCACAGAACTTTAGGAGGACATAGAGAAAAATATGCCCTAAGCTTTGCTTGCTAAGCTGGATATACAAAAGAGAACTATATTTATTTGTATTATTTGGAGGTTACTATGTATAACGTAGGAGACAAAATTGTATATCCTATGCATGGTGCGGGTGTTATTGAGTCCATTGAAGAGAAAGAAATATTGGGCAAACTATGTAGCTATTATGTTATGAAAATACCAATTGGGGATTTAAAGGTTATGATTCCAACAAATAATGTCAATGATATAGGTATTAGAGATGTTGTAAGCATTTCTGAGGCTGATAAAGTGTTTATGTCCCTAGGAAGTGAGCAACACGATTTGTCCCAAAATTGGAATAAGCGTTATAGAGAAAATATGATTAAGATAAAGAGCGGGAATATATTTGAGGTCGCTGATGTTGTTAGGTCTCTCATGCAAAGAGATAGGGAAAGAGGACTTTCTACCGGTGAGAGGAAAATGCTCAGTAGTGCAAAGCAAATATTAATTAGTGAGTTGGTTCTTGCAAAAGGATTAAATCAGCATGAGGTGGAAGATAAGATTCAAAAGTACCTATATGCTGAGTAAGAGAACCTTTTGAAGGAGATGGAATGTGTTAAATCGAATTATTAAAATTTCTTTTTCTATTCTTGGTGCAGTTACCGGATATACAATTTTACGAACAATATTTATTAGTAATGATTTTAATATTAGTGAGAGCTTACGAGTTACTATTTTCGTTATATCTTCATTAATTTTTTGTGCGTTGTTTTACTTTATGGCTTCAAAAATAATCGAATTTGTTGGTAGTTTTATTGATAAGATTGAACATAGAGTTCAGAATATAACTCTTTCTGAATTATTTCTTTGCGCCATTGGACTTATTATCGGTTTAATAGTAGCAAATCTTATAAGTATTCCAATTCTAAAAATTGATATAATTGGAGTGACATTTGCAGTAATAATCAATATATTATTTGGATTTGCTGGAGTTGTACTTTCTCTTAGAAAAAGTAGTGAGAATTTACTGGATTTATTTAAGGACTCAAAAGCCGGTACAAATAATAAGAAACTTCCAAAACTTCTTGATACAAGTACCATAATTGATGGCAGAATATTAGATATATGCACAGCAGGATTTATCGATGGAGAAATCATTGTCCCCTCCTTTGTACTGGAAGAACTAAGGCATATAGCAGATTCGACGGATGGAATGAGAAGAGCAAGAGGGAGAAGAGGACTTGATATTCTAAACCTACTTCAGAAGGATAGCAATCATTTAGTGAAAATTGAAGAGTTTGATTATTCTGACATTCAAGAGGTAGATGAAATGCTTTTAAAAGCCTCGCAAAAACTCAAATGTAAGCTTATAACTACTGATTATAATCTTAGTAAGGTTGCAATGCTGAAAGGTATAGAGGTTTTAAATATAAATGAACTTGCAAATGCAGTTAAACCGATTGCTTTACCTGGTGAAGAAATGAGTGTTCAAGTGGTGAAGGATGGTAAGGAAAATGGTCAAGGTATTGCGTTCCTTGAAGATGGTACAATGATCGTGGTAGATGGCGGCAAAAAGTTCTTAGGAGAAACAGTACAGGTTATGGTAACGAGTGTACTTCAGACTTCTGCGGGAAGAATGGTTTTTGCTAAGCCTAATAAATAGATTGTTAAAAAATGGGTTAATGGAGGCTGAAAACATAATTGGATGCGCAAAGGAATAGTTTTAATGGAAGTGTAACAGCGATAATAACTGCTGCTGGAAAAGGTACAAGAATGAATTCTGATATTAACAAGCAGTATATTGAGATTGCTGGTATTCCTGTTTTGGCGAGAACTATTAATGTTTTCCAAAAATGCAGAGACATTGATGCTATTATTCTTGTAGTTAATGAAGGGGATATAAATTTTTGTAGACATAGAATAGTTGAGCACTATAATTTTTCAAAAGTAACCACCTTGGTTAGTGGAGGAGCGCAGCGACAGAATTCAGTATACAAGGGGTTATGTGCTGTGGGAAAAGAGTGCAAAACTGTGCTGATTCATGATGGAGCAAGACCATTTGTAACAGAAGAAAATATTGTTAATTGCATAAATGCAGCAAAAACCTATGGTGCATGTGGAATAGGCGTTCGGCTTAAGGATACTGTCAAGATTAGTGACAAAAATGGGTTTGTAGCAGCTACTCCAGATAGAAATAGTCTATGGAGCATACAGACACCTCAAGGCTTTGCATATAACATAATAATGGATGCACATAAAAATGCTATTGAGAGTAGTTATATTGGCACAGATGATATGGTTTTAGTTGAAAGACTAGGTATTGACGTTAAGATTGTCGAGGGTAGCTATAAAAATATAAAAATAACTACTCCAGAGGATTTAGCTGTTGGAGAAGCAATTATTGCGAATTTATAAAGTTACTGCAAAAGATAAACAAAAGGGGATGTTGCAAAACTATAACGGATACAATATGGTTAAAAGATTATGTTTAAATAGTACTTCCGTATAAACTTATATCAATGGATTGCTCTAAAGAAAACTTAGCTTGTGCCGAGCTCTAGCGAAGGCAGAAGTTTAGTTGCACTTATACTTGAAAAGTGCCAAAGTAATTGCTGAAATAGTCTGGTTCACCACAAGCGTTTTTGCCGTCGCAGAACACTCGACATCGTGTCTCGGGTTGCTGCTCAAATCGACGTCCTGTCGCTTTGACGGCTAAAACACTTGTGTTTCACCTACAATTTCAGCAATTACTTTTAACTGAGCTTCCCATTGGTATAAGTTGTACTCACGTACTATTAAAACAGAAAGTTTTTCTCGTATATTGTATTATGTTTTGCAACAGACCCTTATATAATACTTTAAGAATGTTTTATAATGCTGTTACGCAACAGAAGGCCTGGATACCTTTCCCTTGACCAAATGCAGTAAGTCCTTCACCAGTAGTAGCTGTAATACCTACACTATTCTCTGGCAGACTGAGTAAATCTGAAATGGTTTTTCGCATTTCTGGAATCTTTGGAGTGATTTTTGGATATGAGCATTCAATGGAAATTGAAACATGAACAATTTTTATATTGACCAAGTACTTGAGCGCTTCTTTTACATATTCAGAGCTATCTGTTATTCCTTTTTTCAAACACATTTCGTCGGCTATTTTTCCGAGAATATTAACACACGTTACGCCTGAAATAGCATTTGCTATTGCATGCAGCACTACATCGGCATCACTATTTCCAGCAAGAGGAGTTACATCATCAAAGACTACTCCACCTAATACAAATTTTTTACTTGTATTTTCAAAATCAAAGCTATGACTATCTTGACCTATCCCAACCTTCATAATTTGCTATCTCCTTTAAAAAACTCACACAAACATTATAATATACCTGCTTTAGCACTGCAAGTGTATTGACATACCCCATCACATGTATTATATAATAATAGGTATGAATTTTTCGGTTTATAGAAAACTTAGGATTGATAAAACAGATTTCTTGGATTCTGTGATAGTTTTTATAGGAATCGGATAAAATATAGCTTTTGGAGGTAGAAATGTCGAAAGATAAAAAATTAGTTGAAGCAATTACATCTATGAATGATGACTTTGCACAATGGTATACTGATGTTATAAAAAAAGCTGAACTCGTTGATTATTCAAGTGTTAGAGGGTGTATGATTATTAAACCCTATGGCTATGCAATATGGGAAAATCTACAGAAGGAATTAGATGGTAGATTTAAGGCTACAGGGCACGAAAATGTATATATGCCCATGTTTATCCCAGAGAGTTTATTGCTAAAGGAAAAAGAGCATGTTGAAGGCTTTGCGCCAGAAGTTGCATGGGTAACCCATGGCGGAGATGAAAAGCTCACTGAAAGATTATGTGTAAGACCTACTTCTGAAACACTTTTTTGTGAACACTATGCTAATATTATTCATTCCTATAGAGACTTGCCAAAGCTATATAATCAATGGTGTTCTGTTGTCAGGTGGGAAAAGACTACAAGGCCTTTCCTGAGAACGCTGGAATTCCTATGGCAGGAAGGACATACTGCTCATGCTACTGAGGAAGAAGCTCAGGAAGAGACTATAAAAATGCTGAATGTATATGCTGAGTTCTGTGAGAATGTGCTTGCCATTCCAGTGATTAAGGGAAGAAAAACTGACAAGGAAAAGTTTGCTGGTGCAAAAGCAACCTATACTATTGAAAGCTTAATGCATGATGGAAAGGCATTACAGTCAGGAACTTCACATAATTTTGGTGATGGTTTTGCTAAGGCATTCGAAATTCAATATACTGATAAAAACAATCAGCTCCAATATGTACATCAGACCTCTTGGGGAGTAACAACCCGACTGATAGGTGCTATTATTATGGTACACGGTGATGACAGTGGTTTGGTATTGCCACCAGCAGTAGCTCCTACACAGTTAATGATTATACCTGTATCTCAGCAAAAGGAAGGGGTATTGGATAAGGCAAATGAATTATTGTCAAAGTTATCTTCAAAATTCAGAGTTAAAATTGATGATAGTGATAAAATGCCAGGTTGGAAATTTAGCGAATACGAAATGAAGGGAGTACCTCTTCGTCTTGAAATTGGACCAAAGGATATAGAGAAGAATCAGGTGGTTTTAGTTAGAAGAGATACTAGAGAAAAAATATTTACTCCAATAGATGGCTTAGAGGAGACTGTTGAAAACCTTCTTAAGGATATCCAAAAGTCATTGCTGGAAAAGGCAAGGGAGTTAAGAGACAAGAAAACCTACACGGCAGCTACACTAGATGAGTTCGAACAGATAATAAACAGTACTCCTGGTTTTGTAAAAGGTATGTGGTGTGGAGAGCGTGAGTGCGAGGACAAGGTAAAAGAAAGAACAAGTGCAACTGCAAGGTGTATGCCTTTTGAGCAGGAACAGATATCTGATAAATGTATGTGCTGTGGTAAATCTGCTGAGACAATGGTTTACTGGGGTAAGGCGTACTAATATATTAAAATTTTAGAAGGGGCTAGCTTATATAGCCTCTTTTTTTAATGGAAATATATCACTACAGAACATTAATTAAATTTATCCAAAAAGTAAATAAATAAGAAAAACCTGTCAATAATAAGTATATACGGATATTTATTCAGCAATGTAATTGTGCTGAAAAAATACCATATTTATTTTTTGTAGGAGGGGTTTTATGGAAAGAAAAAAGATATTGAAGATAGTTTTAGCATTATTGGTGCTTTTATTTACTATAATGCCAATAGGAACGGGACAGCTTAAGGTTGAGGCATCAGAAGCGTATCAGCATATGAGTTCAACTACTGGGGCAGTTACTGCAGAAGATGTAAATCTACGTACTGGTCCTGCCACAACTTTTGATATAATTTGCAAACTTAAAAAAAACCAGAAGGTTAACGTTATTGGGAAGCTAGGTTCCTGGTATGCTGTATATGTAAGTTCAAGTGGTAATGTAGGAGCAATTAATTCGCAGTATATTAAGCTTGATAAGGCAAAGACTACTACCAACAATACTGTAGCTACAACAAAAAACACACAAAGTACATCTAAGGCAGCTACTTCTGTTTCAAAGGTAAAGGATATTTCCTCTGATGAGCAAACCCTATTTGACTTAGTAAATAAAGCAAGAAAAGAGAAGGGGTTAAAGGTACTGGAATTTGATGCTGATTTATTAAAAGTAGCGAGACTAAAAGCAAAAGATATGAAGGATAATAATTATTTTAGCCATACATCAAAACTCTATGGTACTCCTTTTGATATGATGAAAAAGTATGAAATCAAGTTTAGTGCTGCTGGCGAAAATATTGCAGGTAATGAAACAATTGAGAAAGCTGTTAAGGCTTGGGTAGAAGAAAGTGGAAACAATCTTTATAATGGAAAGTTTACGCATACAGGTATTGGAATTGTGGATAGTGCAACCTATGGGAAATTATTTGTTCAAATGTTCATAAAGAAGTAAGGTAGCATTTTCTTTATGAACATTTGCAAAGTAAATAGAATAAGTATTTTTATGTCATCTTCTTGTTTTTTATTGTTTTCTCTAAATCAAAGGGAGGCTCAATAGATATCATCTTATTCCTCAAGTAATCGAGGTGCTTTGCGCTGCTTTTGAAGCTAAAAGTAAGCTTACTAGCGCAAAGCATTTGATATTTTGCACCATACTGCTTATTTTCTGAATTCTTGCCATACTTACCGTCACCAATTATTGGGTGCCCATAAAAGCCGAGATGGGCACGTATTTGATGAGTCTTTCCAGTGATGAGTTCAACCTCCAACAAGCTTAAATTATCCAGAGTTTTTATAACTTTGTATCGAGTTACAATTTGAACTGAGTCCTTTGACTTTCTATCAGAAATAAAAACCTTGCTTATTTTTTCGTTTTTTTCTAAAAAATCAGTAAGCTCAGCCTGTTGGTTTTCCATTTTACCTGAAACAATGCAAGTGTAATATTTTTGTATTTCTCTATTTTTTATTTTATCAAGCATAATTTCTAAGGTGGTAGAATTTTTAGCAATTATAACCAAGCCACTTGTATTTCTGTCTAGTCTATGACATAATGCGATATCAGAACCATACTGCTTCTGAAGCTTATCAATGAGTGTTGCCTCTTTTTGGTTTTTATCAGGGTGTACGGGCAGGCCCTGAACCTTATTTACAACTAACAGATTACTATCTTCATATATAACACTATAGCCTTCATCATTTTTACCAAATAGAAAATCATCAATTATATAAATATCAATTTTATCTCCAGCTGTGACAAAATAATCTTCTTTTACTCGAACACCATTTACCTTTACATCTTTTTTACGAAGAGTTTTATATAACATAGTAGAAGAAAGATTTGGAAAAAAATCTTTCACTACCTTATCAATTTTTTTGTGCTCGTGTTTTTCTCCGGCAGTGACTGTTCTCATTTAATTGTTTCCTATAATCCTTTCTAATAGCGTGTAATACATATCACAGAGAGCTTCAGACTCAATGCTTGAGTTACCCTCGGAAATTATTTTAAAAATAGGTTTATCAGCATCAGGAATTATGAGGATCCAACCTATATCAGAATATAATTTAATTCCATCTAATAGCTCAATTTTTTTACCTTTTTGCTCATTAATAATTTTTCGCATAACTGTACCTTTTAATTCCCATGGACAACGGATACTTCTTCTAGTTATAAAGAAGTCAGGGATTTCTGATACAATTTGGCTTAATGTAGTATTTGAAATAGAAATATATTGAATTATTTCAACAAGTCCAGCAATTGCATCAAAGCTTAAAATTAATTGTTTAGGGTTTATGTCATTACTATTATTTAATATTTCATCCATTACTGATTGCAAACTATTTTTTGTCCTCTTAACACTACAATTATATCTAACGGCAAGCTTATTAACTACTTCAGAACCTGTAATGGGCATAAAGAAGGTTGATTGCGGAGTAGTTTTAAATATTATCAGAGAAACAAAAGCATGAAACAAATCATCTTTTATTACTTTGCCTGATTTGTCAACTAATATAAGGTTTTCGCCATTCTTATCAATGATTGCCGCAAAATCAGAGGTGGTTTCTGCTATACGCTCAACTAATGAGTCTAAATCATTATCATTACAATATAAATAGCTTATCGCATTGCATCTTAAATCATTAAGCATAGAAATAACAATGGAAAGCACAAACTCAGATTGAGAACATACAAGAACCTTTAAATTCCTTTCTCTTATTGCAGAAATATCTGCTTTGCTATTTATTGAGCGCATATAATAATTACTAAAATCAGTGATGTTATTTAGCCTGCTTATTTGCTCAGCAGAGCATCTTTTAAAATCCTCTTTAAAAAAGGAATTTTCTATTTTCCGTTCATTAAATCGACTGATATAAGCACCCCGTGAATCCATGAAGTCCACTCTAATCATATTTTCGTTCACAATATCGGTTTTTATATGTATGCCACCTTCAACTGATAAAAATCCGATAGCTGTTCTGGCAATAGGAGTTAATAGACTACTCATATTATACACCTCTACACCCACAGATAAAATACCTGAAATAAAAGCATGCTTAAACATTCTTGCCGAGTTAGAATTGGTTGAGCTAACCACAACCTTAGATTGTAGTTTGAATTGTGAACCATAGGCAGCACCTAGCCTTGTTGCAAATTCAGGAGATATGTCAACATTTATTATTCCTGAAATACCATTTTCACCGAATATTTTATTAGAGTGCTTTGTACCCCATATCATGTTCCTGTCAATAACAGCAAAGGGTTGAATTAGTTTTTCCGGCCATATTTTTATATGGGGCTTAACTATAACTCTTTCACTAATTTTGCAACCTTCACCTATGACTGCATTTTCAAATACTGAAATATAATGCTTTAGATTTACTCGATTACAAAGTATTGCACCTCTTAACTCACTTCCGTATCCAACATAACAATTATCCCATATGATACTGCGAACAATAGATACATCATCTTCAATAATAGTATTGTTGCCGATTATGGTATAATTATCAATTATAGTACCATTACCAATTTTGCAGTTTGAGCCAATTAAACAGGGGCCAATTATCTCTGCATTACTTTCAATGATTGTACCAGAACCCACCCAAACGTTCTCCTTGATTTGAACACCATCAAAATCTAAATTAATCTTTCTATCGAAAATGTCACAATGTGATTTTATATATGATCTTATGTCACCTATATCACACCAATAATCTGACATAATATATCCAAACATTTTTTTTGAAGAGGATAGAAGAGATGGGAATACATCTCGGCTGAAGTCTGTATTTTTTTCTGGTTCAATGAAATTAAAAATATCTGGTTCAAGTATGTATATGCCTGTATTAATTGTATCACTAAATATTTCTCCCCAGCTTGGTTTTTCTAGAAAACCAGTAACCGATCCATCTTCATTTGTTAATACAACTCCATAATCCAATGGGAGCTCAACCTTTGTCAGAACAAGAGTTGCAATCGCATTTTTCCTTTTATGGAATTCAATTGCTTTAGAAATATTTAAATTTGTGATAGAATCGCCACTGATTACAATAAAGGTTTCATCTAAAAAGTTTTGGGCACTTTTTACTCCCCCAGCAGTTCCTAAGGGAGTCTCCTCAATGAAATAAGTAATATTAACTCCTAAATTTCTTCCTTTACCAAAATAATCTTTAATTAATTGAGGATGATACATTAGAGTAATACCAATATCAGTAATACCGTACTGCTTTAATAAATCAATAATATGCTCCATAACTGGTTTGTTCATGATGGAAACCATCGGTTTTGGCAACTCGCAGGTAAGGGGTCTAAGTCTAGAGCCTTCCCCACCAGCCATAATAATAGCTTTCAAACTATCACCCCCGTTACTGAATGATCTTACTGTTTATAAATCATTACTATTATATTCAATATTTATCATAATAATCCTTTTAAAAGTCCTAGTCAATTACACCAAAACTTCCTTCTATGACCGAAATCACGCTAGGGCTATTGGCGGAGTCAACATTAATTTCTAATTTTACTATAGTAGACAAGATAGCGCCTGGAAATTTTTTTATAATATTTCTTTTGTTAATTCCAATATGAAGTCCAAATTCAGATATGTTTAATTGAGCCATTGTTATTCCATTTGTCCTTAGACAATTCATTGCATTATTTGCATCATATAAATTTGTGTACAGAGCCGTAATTTGTTTATTCATTGTATGCTTTCCTCCAATATTAATAAATACAGATAGTAACTAAATAAAAATTACTTAGTTACTATCTAGTATTTGCAAATATTAAAGAAATAAGCATATGTTATAAATATACAATTAACCTTTAAAAGTAAACAGCTTATTAAAAATGAAACCAATAAGCGTATAAAAGACCATTCCAATTATTTGAGATATGTTTTTATTAACATGTAAACCATCTACAAAGAGAATAACCAAGCCTAACTGTAGTAAATAGCATACAGCAAAAACTAATGTAAACTTTAAAAACTGCCTTATTGTAGATGTTTGATTCTGATTGAATGTCCAAAGTTTGTTCATAATAAAGCTATTAAGGAAACCTGCTACATATCCCACCGCGTTGGAGATTTTATAGGATACTCCAAATATATTCATTAATACAAATAAAATAATTATGGTTAGTATTGTATTTACTACTCCTACTAAACCATATTTAATTAACTGACCAAACTTATCAATAAATTTTTCCTTTAGAATCCTATAAGTACTCATTGTTTTCCTTCTTTTCTGTAGTTTAATTATTTATTTGATTTTAAATAAGTCTTTACAAATAACGTGACATATTTAAGTCCATAAAAGTATATATAAATATTACATTGTTCAATACTGATTTTATTTAGATTTTACCATATTAAATACCAAAATAAATAGGTGGTATAAAAATGTTCATTAAAAAAAGAAAAATTACATTGGTTTATGCTTCAAAATATTCAATAGCTTTTAAAAAGAATGGTAGACTTCATCTTATAATTATAATATACATTGCTATAATTGCTGTTTTATCCATAAAACCTGTTGATAGATTTCAATGGTGGCTTGAAAATTCAGTTTCATTTATTGTGGTGCTGCTATTAGTAGGATTATACAAAAAGTACAGATTAACAAATTCATCATATATTTGCATTTTAATTTTATTAGTTCTGCATGCTATAGGTGCACATTATACATATTCAATATGTCCAATTGGGGCTTGGATGAAGCTATACCTTGGATTCAAGAGGAATAATTTTGACAGACTTGTTAGTCTGGTTTTTGGATTGTTAATGGCTTTACCTGTTATGGAGGTTTTATATCATAGGTTCCGACTCAGATATATTCAAGCATGTGTCCTTTCAAGTTCTATTATCCTTTCAATTTGTGCAATATATGAATTGATCCAAATGCTATATGTCGTTTTTTTGAGTGCAGAACAAGCGGCTGTTTTATTGGGAATTCAAGGTGATCTGTGGGATTCTCAAAAGGATATGGCTTTTGGATTATTAGGTTCTGTAATAACTATGGGAGGTCGAATTGTATTTAAGCTTAACAATAATAATAAAATACATATAGTTAAGAAGTGAGAAAATCCAAAGAGTTTTTTTATTTGTTGTTTTTACTAGTATTGTAGGGAATAATATAACAGAATTATTGATTAAATTAATAATCATTGAGAAAACAATAACTGGTGCTGCTAGCAGCTCGAAACGGGAGATACACATGATTTTTAGACTAGGATTTGTTGCAATGACACTAGACTTAGAGAATTGTTCGCCTTCAGGGACGGTTACTTACGCAATATATAAAAGTCTCAAAGATGACAATGCAAGATGTGCTCGGTTAGCTAAGGTATCCAACTCTAATATAGAGAATACCTTAAGGATACTAAAGAATAATTATGCACTAAATATTGAGGTGTATAGAGTTACTTCCAAGCTGATACCTCTAGCAACACATAATGAATTGTGCGGTTGGGACTATATAAATGAATTTCATGAGGGACTAAAAAAACTAGGTGACTATATAAAATCCAATAATTTCAGAATAAGTGCTCATCCTGATCATTTTACAAACTTAAATTCTATTAAGCCAGAAGTTCTTGAGGCATCAATTCGAGATCTTGATTATCATGTTAATTTGTTTGAAGGAATGGGACTTAATGATTTTAAATATAAATTGGTATTGCATGTTGGTGGAGTATATGGTGACAAAGAAAGAGCGATTGAAAGGTTCAAACAAAATTTTGTAAAACTCCCTGAAAGAATATGTAAAAGAATAATTTTGGAAAATGATGATAAGTCATATACTGCGGTAGACGTACTGAAAATTTGTGAAGAGCTACACATTCCAATGGTACTTGACGTTCATCATCATAAATGTGTTAGCAATGGCGAACCTATACAGGAACTCTTACCTAGAATTTACAAAACCTGGGTAAATGAGTCAGACCCTCCGAAGGTTCATTTCTCAAGCCCCAAAAGTGAAAAAGAGTTCAGAAGCCATGCAGATTATGTTAATTATGAGGATTTTATGGACTTTCTTAATATTGCAAAGGAATTTGGTAAAGACATAGATATTATGTTGGAGGCTAAAATGAAGGATAAAGCACTATTGAAGCTTTCAGACAGGCTATACAAGACCCCTGAAATAGTTAGACTAAATAGAGCAGCTTTTAAAATTTAAATACCAACTAGAGAATAAATTTATATTTGCAAGGGATAACTATAATAACACTCAATTTTAGCAGATAAAATTGAATAAGACAGTTAATCTTAATTTTAGGAAGGAAGTTACTTATGAGTAAAGATAAACAAAAAAGCGATAATGGGAAATTATCATTTGACAATGATCAGCTTGGAGAGAATAAAAATAACAATGGTGGTGGAAAGAGCTGCGGCTGTGGTAATAGTAAGGATAAGGGTAAAAAGTAGTATTACACTTATTTAAAATTAAAGGCAATAAAATAAAATGAGAGTAGGGTAAACCGCCAACTCTCATTTTATTTGTGTCCATGCTATCCATACATCAATTTTTAGTGGTATAATATAATTTGACTGTGCTAAAAAATTAGATGTCAAAGATTCTGATGGGGTTAATCCAAGAACTTTGTTATAAATTCTAAGGAGACCACAAATTAATGATTACAGTACTATCTTTAAGCCCTGCTGTGGATAAAATTTATATAATAGATGACTTTTGTGCAGGAGGATTATATAGGGTTAATAATTGTATACAATCACCTGGAGGTAAGGGCATCAATGTTGCAAGAGTTACAACCATGCTTAGACACAAAGTTGCTGTATTAGGCTTTAAAGCAGGTAACAATGGGCTGTGGCTAGAAAATAGCCTTGTTGATATTGGTGCGGAAACACATTTTCTTGAAGTTCAGGGGCAGTCTAGAACTAATAACAATATTATAGATAAAGTAAATAATACAGAAACAGAGATACTTGAAGAGGGACCAATAATAAACCAAAGCGTGTGGAATCAATTCATGGAAAAGTTCAGACGACAAATAATGAACAAAAAGTTACTTGTTTGTTCAGGCGGACTCCCAAGAGGACTAGGGACTGATACATATGCACAGCTTATAGAAGAAGCAAATAAATTTGGTGTAAAAACTATATTAGATGCCAGTGGAGAAGTACTCAAGAAAGGGATTAAGGCTAAACCTTATTTGATTAAACCCAATTTACGAGAACTCTCAACATATTTTCAAACAGAGTTTACTTGTGATAGCCAGATTATAGATGCTTGTAAAGAGATAATAAGCCAGGGAGTAAAGATAGTTGTCACCTCTCTAGGGGCACAGGGAGCTATACTGGTGAGCGAAAATACCACATTTAAGGCTTTACCTGTTAATGTAGCTGTTGTCAATACTATAGGCTCTGGTGATTCAATGGTGGCGGGCATGTGTGCTGGTATTGGTGATGACTTATCAATAGAGGAATTCTTTAGATTGGGATGTGCATGTGCATCCTCTAATACTGAATTTATTGAAATCGGTATGATAAAAAATGAGAGAGTTAAGCAGCTTAAGCAGGAAATAGTTATTAACCAACTATAAAGAATTTATAATTTATTTACTATTTTTGCCAAAAGCTGGCGTGGAGGTTAATATGAACATTGTTGAGCAATTGATAAAAGAATTCAATTTAAAGCCCTTTCAGGTGCAAAATACAGTTAAACTAATTGATGAAGGTAATACAATACCTTTTATAGCTCGATATAGAAAGGAAGTAACTGGTGAATTAAATGACCAGGTACTAAGAGAACTATATGAACGCCTTGTATATTTGAGAAGCCTCGATGAAAGACGAGAAGATGTTAGAAGACTGATAGAAGGACAGGGAAAGTTGACTGACGAAATCAACTCTTCATTAGATGCATCTGTAACACTTCAAGAGATTGAAGACATTTATAGACCTTATAAGGTCAAAAGAAAAACGCGTGCATCAATTGCAAAAGAAAAGGGATTAGAACCACTTGCTGCAATTATTTATGCACAGATGCCTTCCCGTACCACTGTTGATGAAATAGCCATGAACTATATTGATGCTGATAAAGGTGTGAATAGTGTTGAGGAGGCATTAGCTGGTGCTATGGATATTATAGCAGAAGAGATTTCTGACAATGCCGAGTATCGTAAGGCTCTAAGGGAAATAATATATAGAAATGGAATGATATTTTCAACTGCAAAGAAAGAAGAAGATTCTGTATATAGAATGTATTATGATTTTAAAGAACCAATCTCAAAAATAGCAAATCACCGGGTTTTAGCATTAAATAGAGGAGAAAAGGAAGAGTTTCTACAAGTAAAAATTGATGTGGATAGTGCATTGTGCTTGTCTTTCCTAAAAAACAAGTCCATACAAAATACTAACACTGATATGGGAAAATATGTTGAGAGTGCAATTGAAGACTCATTTAGTAGACTTATATTTCCATCATTAGAGAGAGATGTTCGAAATCAATTGACAGAGTCAGCTCAGGAGCAGGCTATTAAGGTGTTTTCTGAAAATCTTAGAAATCTTCTGCTGCAGCCTCCAGTTAAGGATAGAGTAGTATTAGGGTTGGACCCTGCTTACAGGACTGGGTGTAAATTGGCTGTAGTAGATGAAACAGGTAAAGTACTTGAGACGACGGTTATTTATCCAACCCCACCTCAAAACAAAGTAGAAGAAGCTAAGGTAAAAGTTAAAAGCCTAATCGAAAAATATAATGTAGATATCATTTCAATAGGTAATGGTACTGCATCAAAAGAATCTGAAATATTTGTAGTTGAACTTTTAAAAGAAATAGACAGAAGAGTATTTTATATGGTTGTCAGTGAGGCTGGAGCATCTGTTTATTCTGCATCAAAGCTTGCAGCTGAAGAATTTCCAGACTTTGATGTAGCATTGCGTAGTGCTGTCTCAATTGCCAGAAGACTTCAGGATCCATTAGCAGAATTAGTTAAAATTGACCCTAAAGCCATTGGTGTTGGCCAATATCAGCATGATATGAATCAGAAAAGACTAGATGAATCTTTAGGAGGAGTAGTTGAATCCTGTGTAAATGATGTTGGAGTAGATTTAAATACTGCTTCTGCGCCTCTACTTTCATATGTTTCTGGAATATCAGCTTCTATAGCTAAAAATGTAGTAGAATATCGAGAGCAAAATGGTAAGTTTAGAAATAGGAATGAAATTAAAAAAGTTAAAAAGCTTGGTGATAAAACCTTTGAACAATGTGCTGGTTTTCTAAGGATAACTGATGGTGAGAATATACTAGATAATACATCTGTTCACCCAGAGTCCTATAAAGCCGCAAAAAAGCTCTTAGATAAAATGAACTATACTCTTTCAGACGTAAGCTTTAAAAAGCTAAATGGGCTTGATAAAAAGGTCGAGCAGACAGGAGTCACAAGGGTTGCAGAAGAACTCGAAATAGGAGTGCCAACATTAAAGGATATTATTAATGAGTTATTAAAACCTGGAAGAGACCCAAGAGATGAGCTTCCAAAACCGATACTTCATACAGACATACTACATTTGGAGGATTTAAAATCGGGAATGATACTAACTGGTACAGTTAGAAATGTCGCGGATTTTGGTGCTTTTGTTGATATCGGAGTTCATCAAGATGGACTTGTCCATATTTCTCAGCTTGCTGATAAATTTATAAAAAACCCTATGGAGGTTGTGGCTGTTGGAGATATTGTTAAGGTTAAAGTCTTAGAGGTTGATGTTGATAGAAAAAGAATCTCTCTTAGTATGAGAGAACTAAACTAGACAGCATTAATTTTTATAATGAGTCCTTATGTGGTTGTTTCTAAGAGTTATATTATGGTATTATTTAGCTATATAAATCTCAGAATTTGAGAGTACGTATATATGCCAAGAAAGAAGGATAAAAATGGAAATACTTAAGAATGCTATTCGTTTGCTTGTAAAAAGGCCATCAATACTGGTTTTAACAATAATACTAAGTGTAGTTATATGTATATTTGAAAATCTTTTCATAACATTATTCTATGGAATTACCATGTTTAAATCAGGAAGTCCCTTTGATGATTATATTAATATAATTCAATTTGTGATTGATACGGTGCTTGTACCAAAAACTGCTGTAATGATTATTTTGGTACTTGTAATCCTTGTTGTTACGGGGGCACTTATTCTTGCACTGCTCTTATCAGGTTACTTTAATATTTTAAATAATGCTATAGAGGGCAGAACCAAAAAAAATGGAAGCGAATTTATTGAAGGAGTAAAAAAGTATTTTTTAAGAATGGTATCATTAAATTTGTGGACACTGTGTTCAATGGTTTTATTTTGCGTTTATGTTTTAATTGCAACAATCCCGGCTGCAATATTTATTGATAATGCTTTTAGTGGTACTATAAATATTATTGCTGGAATTTTACTCTTTATAATAACTATATTAATTCTATTCTTTAGCTTTGCTTTCTTTAGACAGTATATAGTTTTCTGGTATCCATCAGCTATAGTATATAATAAAAATCACTTTAAGATAGCAAAAAAAATATCTGATAGAAACTTTTGGCCATTATTATCAAAATTTATTATTTTTGATTTTATTTTATTGATATTTGATATTGTTTATATAATAGCCAATTTCTCTTTGGCAAACGCTCAAATTGTATCGGGTGCTACAAACAATATTTTATTATTTGTTAATATTATTTTTAAGACCATTTTTATTGCCCTACTAGTATGCTTTGTATTTTACTCTTTCAAAAAGTATAGTTATGAATTTAAAAAAAGAAGCCAACAGCTAAAAAATATCCAGTAGAAGGTATACTAGGATAATTATAAGGATTTCATCCTCTATTTTATCTGTCATAAGTAATAAAATTAAACCAATTAGTAACAAATCATCCAAATAGATATTATGATCTAGTAAATTTAAAATAGGCTTCCCTGATTTTTCACCTCTTTCTTCTTTTGGTCCAAAAAGAGAAGAAAGAAAACTGAAAGCTGAAGGACTCTTTTTTTCTTGAGCACTTACAGTTTCAACCAAGGGCAAAGCAGGCTCTTCTAAATTAGTAGAATGTTGAGAGTGAGATTTATGATGTTTTGAAGATACACTTTTCTTATACTTTCGAGACTTTGGAGGATCTTTACTATAAACCATACTTTCCACTCCTGTCCAATTGTAATTCTATAGTTTTAGTATTATCGCCTATGTTTATCGTTCCTCCGATTCATCAAATAATTTTGTTAAGCTTCCCATTTTTATAAGCTTCATACAGGTTTGGAGTTTTCTTTGCCTTTTTTTGTTTAGATAAGGATTAATGGCATTAAGTAAGTTTATTTTAGGATCACTAGAAGGATTAAGCATCTTCATAGCTTTTTTCATTTTTCTTGCCATATCAGAAAACTCATCAGTATCAGCTTTGGGAGCATCTTCACCAGATGAACTTGACCTTTGCTCAGTATCATCTGAAGGGCTTTCTTCTTTAGTACTGTTGTTTGACATAAGCATGTTTAATAAGCCCTTAACATTATCAGGGATATTTGTATTTGAGTTTTGTCCAAGCATATCTGTTATTTGTTTAAGTTTATCTCCCATCTCGTCACTCATTCAAATACCTCCAATTTAATTTCCGTTAAGATTTTAAGAAATCATTTACTTTTTTCATTATGGCATCACTATCTTTACCTAGCATTTTTTCTAATTTATCTAAATCTTTTTTAGTAATTTTCTTCTTAATCTCTTCCTTATCGATATTTAGATTTTTAATTTTTTCATCATCAAACTCATTAATTTTATTCATTAATTCTTCCTTGTCAAGTTTATCTATTTTCTTTTGGATTTCTTCCATATCTTCTTTTTTAAACATTTCAATAGCCTTATTTAATTTGGATTGGACCATTTTATCAGCTAACATTTCCTGTAATTTCTTACTTAATGAATCTCCCATATAAACCTCCTATTTATAAAAATCTAATTTATTTTACTATTTACAGTCTATGCTATAGGCTAAGCTTAATATGTATTAAAACCGTTTGATAAATTCGAAATAGAAGCTTGGATCTATAACCCAAGCTTCTATTTTAAGTAATTTTGCCCTTTAACAGGCGGTTTAAGAGAATTAATCGCAGCAGTCATCGTTATTGTTGCATAGGAACAATAGCAATAAAATAATTGCAACCCAGATTAGCCAATCACAGTCACTACCGAATAGATCTGAGAATATACCATTACTGCCATTACAGAAGCAGAAGAATAGAATAGCCAATATTATTAACCATTCACATCCAAAACCACCACTTTTACTACCGCCACCACAAAAACATCCCATAACTTTACCTCCAAATTATATTTAAGATAATGCATACTATGTAAATGAATTTTAAGATGTTACATTTTTAAAAATTTTTTTAAAGCTAGGAGAACTAAAAAATATTTAAAAAATAGTAAAAGGTGGTATAGTATATAAGTAGTAGCATCTTTGTTATGTTTCTTTAAATTATAGGCTCATTAAATTGTAGATAGCTCAATAAGGAGAGAAAAGATTATGTTTGATGTAATAATAATTGGAAAAGGTCCAGCAGGTATTTCAGCAGCATTATATACTGTAAGAGCTGGTCTTAGGACTTTAGTCATTGGGCAGGATAAAAGTTCTTTAAATAAAGCTGATAGAATCGAAAATTATTATGGCTTTTCTGAGCCCATTTCTGGCAAATATCTATTGGAGCAGGGAGAAAAGCAAGCACAAAGATTAGGTGTGAAGTTTTCTGATAGCGAGGTAATAGCAATAGAAAAGGCAGAATTTTTTGACATATATACTACTGAGCAGAACTACTCCTGTAAGGCTGTATTAATGGCTACTGGGCAGCAGGTTGCAAAATTAAAAATTGACAGACTTACTGATTTTGAAGGAAGTGGAGTAAGTTATTGTACCACCTGTGACGGTTTTTTTTATAGGGGGCGTAAGGTTGGAGTGGTAGGGTATAAGGATTATGTTATACATGAGGCTATGGAATTAGAACCTTTGACAAAGAATATAACTATTTATACAAATGGTAATGAATTAGAACTTTCTGAGAAATACAAAAAGCTTGCGGCTAACTTCATAATTAATAAAAACATAATAAAAGGTATTGATGGAAGAGATGTTATTGAAAAAATAATATTTAAAGATGATTCTGAGGAAAACCTTGAAGGGCTATTTATAGCATTTGAGTCAGCATCAAGTATAGATTTCGCAAGAAAATTGGGTGTTATAACAAATAAAAGTTCTGTTGTGGTTGATGAAAATCAGCAAACAAACCTTAAGGGATTATATGCTGCCGGTGATTGTACAGGTGGTATAAAGCAAGTTTCCACTGCAGTTGGACAGGGTGCAATTGCAGGAAAGAAAATTGTTGGGTATTTAAGGGGCTTATAATTTTTTTGCAGGGTAAAAACCTCACTAATATTTCCAATATAAACTGTTAAAAAATGTTGACAAGTTAGAATACTTCTTAATCCTTGGGCATAGAAATAATGGTGTAAGGATGAATATTCATATAAATAACTTAAACATTTAAGTGTGAGGTGGAACAAATATGCGAAAAATATTAGGTTTAATTTTAGTATGTGGAATTATGATGACCATATTTACTGGATGTACTCAATCTAATGATAGTATTGTTAATGATGAATTGACTCCTGCTAGTAGTGTAACTATGGGTGAGGACGAAGCAAATAGCCTAAAGGATAAAACTCCGGTTCAATTATACTTTGTTAATGAACAAGGGAATAAACTATCACCAGAGACAAGATATATTAGTAATACTGAGACAAGTAAAGGAAATGCACATTTAGCTACTGTAGTATTAAAGGAGCTTATAAGTGGGCCTGCTAAAGGAAGCTTATTACAAAATTATATTCCAAAGGGGACAACTGTCAAAGCAGACGTGACTATTAAAGAAGGTGTGGCTACAGTTGATTTATCTAAGGAGTTCGTTGATAAGCATACTGGTGGAAAGAAAAATGAGCAGTTAACCCTATACTCAATAGTAAATACATTAACTGAATTACCAGATATAAAATCAGTACAATTCAAAATTGATGGAAAAGTAAAAAAAGAATTCAAGGGTAACTACCAAATTGATATGGCATATCCTAGATCGGCATATCTAATTTCTGCAAAGCAAAGCAATAACAATAAGGTTAATCCTACTGAGGAAAAAACTAAGGGCGGTACAGAAAATAAGGGCTGTACAGAAAATAAGGGCGGTACAGAAAATAAGGGCGGTACAGAGAATAAAGGCAGTACAGAAAATAAAGGCAGCACAGAAAACAAGGAACAAATAAAAGAGGGTACTTCTAAGGATAAAAAGACTAGTTCAGAGGCAAATGATAATATTGATAATGTAGAAACAAATATAGAAATATTAGAGTAAGTCTTTATAGTTTCATATAAAATACCAAGGTATCTTTAAAGGGGATTTGCCAGAGCTTTTAATCTTGAGTGCTTCCCTTTCTAAGATACCTTGTTTTGGCTTATTGACAATAACACCTAACATAGACATTCATGCAATTCCAACTAACTTTATAGTCACGTATAATTAGCGCTCTTTATACAGAAAATAATGATAACTTTTTTATTGAAGGGGCAAGGTTTTGAGTTATCAGTATAACAGGTCTAGTTCATGGAGGGTGTTTATGCATACAGTTTGGAAAGGTTCAATTAGCTTTGGATTAGTAAATATACCTGTGAAAATGTTTACAGCAACAGAGGATAAAAATATACGGTTTAAATATATTCATAAGGAATGTCATACGCCTGTAAAGTATAAAAAAGTGTGTCCTGCTTGTGACAAAGAAGTACAGCCAGAAGATATAGTTAAGGGATATGAATATGAACCTGGCAAGTTTGTAATATTGACAGAGGAAGACTTTGAGGCTGTTGAGACAAAAGGTGAAAAGACAGTTGAAATATTAGATTTTGTTAAGCTTGAGGAGGTTGATCCCATTTATTTTGACAAGACATATTTTTTGGCTCCTCAAGAAACGGGAGGAAAGGCATATACCCTTTTAAGGGAGGCTTTAAGTGGAAAAGACAGGATAGCTGTTGCAAAAATAACTATAAGAGAACGTGAATCTCTTGCTGTGATTAGAGTATACAATAATGTTATTGTATTAGAGACAATATTTTATCCAGATGAGGTTAGAGATTATAAGCAGGTTCCTGGAATTCCAGAAAACATTCAGACAACCAAGGCCGAACTAGATATGGCTGTACAGCTAATTGAAAATCTTACTGCAGTATTTAACCCTCAAAAGTATATTGACACATATCGTGAGAGGCTTGTTGAAAGGATTAACGCAAAAGTAGAAGGTAAAGAAGTTGTTGTAAAGAGAGAAGCAGAAAAGGATAATGTAGTAAGCTTGATGGAGGCCTTGAAACAGAGTATAGAAATGTCAAAGGGGAACAAGGAAACAAAGGAAACAAAGGAAATCAAGTCAGAAAAGTCTAATGACAAGTTGCAAACTAACGTAGTCGAAAAGCCAAAGAGAAAGTCAAGAAAACCCAAGGAGCCTGTAAAATCATGAATTGGATAGAACCTATGGAACCCATTAGTTGTATAGACGTGAAGGAGAATCCCGAATATACTCATGAGGTTAAATGGGATGGTATAAGGGGATTGGTCTACTTAAGCAATAGTGAGTTAAAAATATATACAAAGAAGGGAAAAGATAGGACTGCCTTTTATCCAGAACTAAGCGAGTTATATAGAGAGTTTAAAGGTAATAATATAATACTTGATGGAGAGATAGTGGTATTTGATAAGAGAGGTTTTCCATCCTTTTATAGCAGCCTAACTAGAGAAACTGTAAAAAACCAAAAGAACTTAAAATACTATCAAAAAAATTATCCCATAAACTACATGGTTTTTGATGTTCTCCAGTATAAGGACAAGCTATTAACTAATCTCCCGCTATTTGAAAGAAGGCAGCTTTTAGAAAAAGTATTAAAGCCTATTACAGGTCGTAATTCAGCTATTCATTTATCAGAAATGCACTCTGATGGAAAAGAACTGTTTCAAAAAATGAAGGAACAAAACATGGAAGGGATAGTCTCAAAAAAAACAAGTAGTTTTTATATATCCGGTAAAAAGCACGAGGCATGGTTTAAGACAAAGTTTACTAAAAAGATGCTTTGTATTATTGGAGGTATACAATGGAAGGGGGATAAGCCCAATTCTCTTGTATTAGGGGTTAAGACTGCTGAGAATGGCAAGATGAATTATGTAGGAAAAGCATCTCTGGGGCTTAAAGAGGCAGATTTGAAACTACTAAAGGAGTACAAAGATGAACTTTCACAAGAAGAGTGCCCTTTTACAGAAGGTAGTATATCAGCAATAGATGTTATAGATGGTAGGATAATGTGGGTTGCCCCAATTATCACCTGTTGGATTAATTTCCTTGAACTATCGAATAATGGTCACTTTAGACACCCGAAAATTATCGGGTTTACAAATCTGCCTATAGAACAAGCAAATGGAAGGGTGTTGACTGAATAATGGGCGTAGTAGACATTAAGGTAGAAATAGAAAATAAGATAATTGATTTAAAGAATCCTGATAAGCTTTTTTGGCCTGAGGCTAACATTACAAAGCGAGAATACATTGAGATTATGACTATATTAGCACCATTTATGCTTAAATACACTGAAAATAGAATGTTAACCTCTATTAGATACCCTCATGGAATTGGTGATAAGAGTTTCTTTCAAAAAGAAAAGCCGCAGAATACACCAGATTGGGTCAAAACAGTAAAATTTAATGACAAAAATTATATTGCCTTAAATTCTGCTGCAACACTTGTTTGGCTATGTACTCAAGCCGCTTTGGAACTCCATATAAGCTTTAATGTATACAATAAGCCAGACCATCCCTCTAATTTAGTATTTGATCTTGATCCAGATGATGGTCAGAATTTTGAAGATGTCGTTGAGATTGCATTAGCTATCCATGACACACTTAACTCATTAGGTATAACAAGTTTTTTGAAGACCTCTGGGGCCACTGGTCTTCAAATATTTTTACCTACAGCAGCCAAATATGACTATGACACAGCTCGGAGCATAAATGAGTTTTTTGCACAGTATTTTGCTCAAAAGCTCAGCAACAAGGTGACTTTAGAGAGGCTAAAGAAAAATAGAAAGGGTAAACTGTATTTCGATTGGCAGCAAATGTGGTATGGGAAATCAATGATTGCGCCTTATTCAGCTAGGGCGGTTAAGAGTGCAGCAGTGTCCACCCCTTTAGAGTGGAAAGAACTAAAAACTGCTCGTCCGGAAATGTTTACATTAAAAAACATAGCTGCACGACTAAAAGAAAAGGGTGATTTGTTTGAGCAAAGCTTACATTGCGACAATAGAAAGCAGTTAGATGAAATATTTAAGCAGTTGAAGTCAAAAAAATAATCCTGATAATTATACCAACAGGTTGTTATATACCACAAGTTTGTATAAAATATATACAAAGTAATACAGTTGTAAAAAATAATTAATTTGGTAAGCAAGTACAATTTATATATGTAGAAAACTTACTTCATATTACGTAGTAAAACAGTTGAACTTGAAAAAACAAATGGGAGGGACAAAACATGACAGTATTAGTAACTGGAGGAGCGGGTTACATAGGAAGCCATACATGCATTGAGTTACTGGAAGCTGGGCAGAAAGTGATAGTAGTTGACAACTTAATTAATAGTAAGGAAATAGCCCTAGATAGGGTGAAGAAAATTACTGGCAAGGATATAAAGTTCTATAAAACGGATTTACTAGATAAAACTGAATTAGAGAAGGTATTTGTCAATGAAAAAATTGATGCTGTAATTCATTTTGCAGGACTGAAGGCAGTTGGAGAATCAGTAGAAAAGCCACTTAAGTATTTTCATAACAATTTAACTGGAACTATAATACTTTGTGAATTAATGGAGAAGTATGGTGTTAAAAATCTAGTTTTCAGTTCTTCTGCCACAGTGTATGGTAATCCGGCTAGTGTTCCTATTTCTGAAGAATTTCCCCTATCTGCAACAAATCCATATGGCAGAACAAAGATTATGATAGAAGATATTTTAAGAGATTTATACATATCTGATAAGACATGGAATATTGCTATTTTAAGATACTTCAACCCTATTGGGGCGCATTCTAGTGGGATAATAGGCGAAGACCCAAATGGAATTCCAAACAATCTTATCCCCTACATTACTCAGGTTGCTGTTGGAAGGCTGGAGATGCTTCGTGTATTCGGGGATGACTACAATACTGTTGATGGGACAGGAGTGAGAGATTATATCCATGTAGTAGATTTAGCGAAAGGGCATATAAAGGCACTTGAAAAGTTAGCAGGAGAGAATATTGGTGTTAGAGAGTATAATTTAGGTACTGGCAATGGGTACAGCGTGCTTCAAATGATAGAGGCTTTTTCAAAGGCAAGTGGTAAAGAAATTGCATATAAAGTAGTTGATAGGAGACCTGGTGATATAGCAGCCTGCTATGCAAAGGCTGATAGAGCTAAAAATGAGCTGGGCTGGGAGGCGCAAAAAGGACTAGCTGATATGTGTGAAGATTCTTGGAGATGGCAATCCACAAATCCAGAAGGATATAAATAATTATGTAGGAGATGGGTTCATGAATAGTAAAAATACATTAGTAATAATGGCGGCAGGCATGGGGAGCAGATATGGTGGGTTGAAGCAGATTGACCCTGTGGGTCCCAATGGTGAAATTATTATGGAATACTCTATATATGATGCTATAAAAGCAGGTTTTAATAAAGTTGTATTCATTATAAAAAAAGAGACAGAGGACATCTTTAGAGAAGTAATAGGTAAAAAAATTGAGGGCTTAGTTGATGTAGAATATGTTTATCAGAAGTTAGATAATTTACCACAGGGATTTAGTGTACCTGAGGGAAGGGTTAAACCTTGGGGAACTGGACATGCTGTACTCTGTGCTAGAAATGCTGTACAAACTCCATTTGCAGTTATAAATGCCGATGATTTTTATGGAGCTAAAACCTATCAACTGCTAAATAATTTTTTATCCTCAAATGTGGATTCAGATAAAAAATATAAGTATTGTATGGTTGGTTTTGAAATAGAAAATACATTGACAGAAAACGGACATGTTGCAAGAGGAGTATGTAATGTGGATGGAGAAGGAAATTTAATAGATATTCATGAAAGAACAAAAATTATGAGATTTGGTAATCAAACCAGATATACAGAGGATGAAGAAAATTGGATTGATATACCAGAGAAAACCATTGTTTCAATGAATACTTGGGGCTTTAACCAGAGTATATTTAAAGAGCTAGAAGAGGGTTTTCCAATCTTTCTTGAAAACAATAAGAGCAACATATTAAAGGCAGAATATTTCTTACCCACAGTAGTAGATAACTTAATTAAGGATGGAAAGGCAGAAGTTAATGTACTATCAACTACTGATAAGTGGTATGGCGTTACTTATCAGGAAGATAAGCCAGTTGTCAAGAAGTCAATTGGAGACATGGTCTTATCTGAAAAATATCCACAATTACTTTGGAAGCTTTGATTTAAAAACCTTACATAGGCTATAAAAAATAAGATTGAGTTCGGTGGACATTGAGGCAAAATATATATTGAAACACAGGATTTTATGTAATATAATGTAAAATAATATAAAATAACCTATGAAGAGAGGGAGATTAATGTATAGTGATAAAACCTTGATTTGCAAAGAATGTGGTGGTGAATTTAATTTTTCTGCAGGGGAGCAAGAGTTTTTTGAAGAGAAGGGTTTCCAAAATGAACCTACTAGATGCAAGCCATGCAGAAATAAAAGAGAGCAGACAACTAAAAAGGAATTACATGATGCTGTTTGTGCAGAGTGTGGGCAAGCAACAAAGGTTCCATTTATACCTCATTTAGATAAGCCAGTGTACTGTAGTAGCTGTTATTCAAATAGAAAGTAATTTATATTTGTTTTATTAACATAAGAAATGTTGGCTTGCCAACTTGCGTTTTTATGTATATATGTATATAAGTAGGCTCCATCAAGCTGATGTTTTTTACATTAGTTTGGAGTAGTCTACTTTTTTATCTTTAATGGTTTGAGAATGATTAGAATATATTATAATTAAGCAATTTATACTTATAGTACTTGAAAACATGTTTTCCACATGTAAAATTCCTATAAAAGATAGTTGTTAACAGGGTTATTCACATTATCCACAGAAAAGTATACACAAAACAAGTGTTTTGTTGAATAAATGTGTATAACGTTTGAACATATTATATATACTTAAATAGATATCATTTTAAATAATTGATATATAGCGACAAAAAGAAACACAAATTTGGTTGGATAAAATTAAAGGAATTTATTCATGTTATGTAGAATTATACATTCATAACAAGTACCACTATTAACTAATTTATTAATTACACAAGAAAGATACAGAGAGGGGCTGTTACTTATGAAAACAATTATTACAGGAAAAAATATTGAAGTTACTGAGGGACTTAAAGAAAGAGTAACAAAGAAAATTGCTAAGCTAGATAAGTTTTTTAATAACGAAACTGAAGCACATGTGACTTTGAGTGTCCAAAGGGTTAGACAGATTGCAGAAATAACAATATCTTTTAACGGTATTGTCTTAAGGGCGGAAGAATCAAATGATGATATGTATTCTTCAATAGATAGAGCTGTTGATTTACTTGAAAGACAAATTAGAAAAAACAGAACAAGGCTTGAAAGAAGACTTCATAACAATGATTTCAAAGTTGAAAGCTTTAAATTCACAGATGAAGTAACAGAGGAGAAGGAATTCAAGGTAGTTAAATCAAAGAGATTTGCTTTTAAACCAATGAGTGTAGAAGAAGCAATTCTTCAAATGAATTTACTTGGACATGAATTCTTTATGTTTTCGAATTCAGAAACTAAGCAGGTTAATGTTGTTTATAAAAGAAAAGATGGAAATTACGGTTTGATTGAACCAGAGTTTTAATAATTGTGCTTAATAAAAGGGATTGTTTCGTAGTAGAATTTTATTCTATTTGCGATACAATCCCTTTTTGTAGTTTGAATGACAAAACATATTTTACATTTTTTAATCAAAGTAATATAATACTTACGGATAAGTTTTATATTAATTTAGGAGAAAATGAGATATGTTTGATAATTCATCTTACGGTATTACAGTTGCAAAACGAAGATTTAGAAGGAGATCTGGCTTATTTAACTATTTAGTTCAGGAATGGCTTTTTTTTCTTACGCTTGCAATGCTCATTATAAAATCAATTATTTTGATGGGATTTGTATATAGCTCAAACCAATCAATTATTGATATGTCTCTTGGTGTTAAAAATATTAGATATATGTCAATTTGTGTGGCACCTTTAATAGCAGTATTATCATTTAGTTTCTTAGCAAAAAACAAGAAGAAACTATGGCTATTACTGATATTAAACTTCTTATGCTCCTTTTTATTTGTTTTTGATGCAGTTTATTTAAGAGCAGGTGGGAATTTTTTATCTACTCAGCTAATAAGACAAACTGGTAATCTAAATAATCTTTGGGGAAGTATATTTGCAATGTTTAGGCCCTGTGATGTTGCATTCTTTGTTGATATTCCAATAATAGCTATTCTCCTGATATTAACAAGAAAGCTTTATTATTCATCACCGCTCTTCACTAATTTAAAGGCTCGCCTTATTACCTTTTTTACAGTTTTTATTTTATCCATAGCTTTTATAGGGGCAAAATATATATCGGTTAATGTATATGGTAACGATAAAAATGATTACATTTTTTATACATTTTGGAATCCAGGTCAAACAATATGCAATAATTCTCCAATGGGGTATCATATATACGATTGCTATATATTTTTTGCGGATTTCAGAACATACAGCATATCTCCGGATCAAAGAACCGAAATTCAGGCTTGGATAGATGCAAAAACTGAGGAGTTGCCAGACAATAGCTATAAGGGTATTTATAAGGATAAAAATCTTTTAGTAATTCAGGTGGAGTCTCTTGAAAATTTTGTTATTGGACAGTCCGTTAATGGACAGGAAATAACGCCTACGCTAAACAAATTATTAAAAAACAGCCTTTACTTTGATAACTATTATGCACAGGTAAATGAAGGGACAAGTTCCGATGCTGATTTAATGACAAATACTTCGGTTTTTCCAGTAAGAAGAGGAAGTACGTTTTTTAGATTTCCATATTCTACATACAATTCTTTACCCAAAATACTTGAGAAGTATGGATATTCAACCAAGGCAATTCATCCTGATAATGGTGAATATTGGAACTGGATGGAAGCACTAGATAATATGGGATTCCAGCAATGCATAGATGCTAAGAGCTTTAAAATGGACGAAGTAATTTTCTTAGGACTTAGTGACGGTTCATTTTTAAGGCAGGTGAAGGATACTGTAATTAATCAAAAAACACCATTTTATAATTTTATGGTAACTCTTTCAAGTCATTCTCCATTTGAGATGCCAATAAGACACCAACAGCTTAAATTAGATGATACGCTAAAGGATACAAAACTCGGTGGATATTTTCAAAGCATAAAATATACTGATAGTTGTTTGGGGACTTTTATTGATGAGCTTGATAAATCTGGCGTACTAGACAACACAGTTCTTGTTATATATGGAGATCATGGATCTATACACAAATATTTTAATGATGAGATTCAGGCAATTAAACCATCACAAGCTTGGTGGCTTAATAATGATAATAAAATACCACTAATCATTTATGAAAAGGGTCAGACTGCTAAAACTATTCACACAACTGGCGGACAAATAGATTTAATGCCTACTCTTTTATATGCCTTTGGGATAGATAAGGAGGAATATGAGTCAACAGTATTTGGACGAAATCTTCTGAACACAGAGGAGGACTATGTACTTTTATCTAATGGCGAATTTAGAGGAAATATTGATTCGGATATGCAGGCTCGCATTTTAAAAGGTCTGGAGTATGCAGATATGGCTATTAGGTCAGATTTCTTCAGTAAAAAAGATAATTAAGGCCTAGTATGAATTTTATCGTTAAACTAATTTTTATACTAAAATAACAAATAATAAGGAGCAATAGTGAAAAATATAGTACTAATTGGTATGCCAAGTGCGGGTAAGAGTACAGTTGGCGTGATTGTGGCTAAAAATCAAGGAATGTCTTTTGTTGATACAGATGTTATACTACAATCTCAGCAGGGAAGATTATTGCAGAATATTATAAATTTAGATGGTATTGAGAACTTTTTAAGGATAGAGGAGAGCACAATACTTTCCCTTGATTGTAAAAATACAGTGATAGCAACTGGTGGAAGTGTAATATATAGTGAAGAGGCTATGAATCACTTGAAAAGAGATGGAATAGTAGTTTATCTATATATAGATATGGACACAGTTAATAAAAGGTTGAAAAACATAAAAACCAGGGGTGTAGTGTTATACCAGGGACAGACATTAGAGGAAGTTTACAAAACGAGGGAGCATCTTTATCAAAAATATGCGGATATTAAAATAGATTGCTCAAAATACTCGATAGATACAACTATAGATGCAATAAATCAAAGACTACATTCCTTGTCATAAAACTTAAAATGAAATATAATTAAAACTAGCTAAATAATATAAATATAATTTCAATTTTAGGCTATTATTTAGTTATTCCTATAATGCTGAGTGAATTAATCTCGGCATTTTATTATATTAAGTAATTGAATAATAGTATTAGTGATGTTTGTAAATTTTTTAAAAGTGTATTTTGGAGGAACAATGGATTTATTAGGCGGGTTAAACAAAGAACAAAAAGAGGCTGTACTCCACGATGAGGGACCACTTCTTATATTAGCTGGTGCAGGGTCAGGTAAAACAAGAGTACTGACTCACAGAATTGCATATCTTATCAAGCAAAAGGGTATTTTCCCTTCAAACATATTAGCAATAACCTTTACTAATAAGGCTGCGAGGGAAATGAAGGAGAGAATCAACAATCTTATTGGAGATTTGAGTAATGATATGTGGGTAGGTACCTTCCACTCTATTTGTATAAGAATTCTAAGAAGAGATATTGAAAAGCTTGGATATGATAAAAGTTTTGTTATTTATGATACTCAAGATCAACAAGTTGTAATTAAAGAATGCTTAAAAGAACTAAATATAAATGACAAGAACTTTCCTCCTAAATCAGTGCTTGAGACCATTGGTAAGCAAAAGGATGAACTTATTGATGCTGCTCACTTTGAAAAGCTTTTTGTCTCTGACTTTAGACTTGGTAAAATAGCTAAGATATATAAGCTATACGAGAAAAAGCTTAAAAATAATAATGCGCTTGATTTTGACGACATTATTATGAATGCTATAAAGCTTTTTAATCAATATCCAGAAGTACTAGGCTTTTATCAGCGGAAATTTCGATATGTATTAGTGGACGAGTATCAGGATACAAATACAGCACAATACACGTTGGTGCAAAAATTATCACAAGGGCATAGAAACCTTTGTGTTGTCGGCGATGATGACCAGTCAATCTATGGATGGAGAGGAGCTAACATCCGTAATATACTTGACTTTGAAAAGGATTTTAAGGGTTGCAATACTGTCAAGCTCGAGCAAAATTATCGCTCTACGCAGAACATACTTGATGCTGCAAACCAGGTTATTAGTAATAACACAGGAAGAAAATGCAAGAGC
>JAEZOA010000011.1 GCA_023441625.1 Bacillota bacterium | reverse complement strand
CCGGGGCAAAAACCCCGAAAGCCAGTATTCATGCGGGAGTATCGCTATTAAGGGGTACAGCGAAGCCGATTGCCATTTTTTCATACCTAAAAGAGCCATAGTGGTTATAGGTACACGAAAACTGATTGCCATTTTTTGAGTACTCATATAGGGGTTATAGGTACAGCAAAACCCGGATTGCCATTTTTTTTCATACAGTATTATTGGTTATAGGTACAATGCAGCGGCTGCGGGGATGTGTACCCATATGTGAGTTACTCTGGGTATGTTGATTAAAAAAACTGAAATCCATTGATTTATATATAACTTTCTTTTAAGTTGACTTCTTGTGAATATTTAATCAGCCATTCCGGAGCTTTAGTTACTTGCATATTTGGTGGAAAATATGAAATCAATTCAAGTCCTAAAATTCTTGCAATTATGTATGAAAACAATGCATCTGACGGTAAAAAGAGTCTAGCTCTAGAATCATCCATATTTATATCATGTTTAGCTTTATTAAGAACTGGGATAAATGCAAAAAGTGCTTGAATAGTTGAGTCAGGTAAAATATTTAGTTGTTTGAGCTTAAAAACAGCTTTTCCAAGGGTAGTATTGTAATATCTAAGGTTACCCAAAAAGCATTTCGATTTTAAAATAATCCGCACTGTAGATTCAAGATGTAACCCAGACATCCAAACGGAAAAGCGCGAATGATTTATAATTCCATAAAAAATATCAGAGTATGCATACTGTAAAGGGCGGAACACTTCTCTGATGAAGTTATGAGGAAAAGGGTTGTAAATTGGGTTAATAGGCAAACAGTATCCACCGACTCCACCAACACTTTCATCCAGCTTATTAAATTCATATATAGAATATGCTTTCGGATTGTTCTTAATATTATCTAGAGTTGATTGAATTAATTCTATTTGCTTTACACTAAGAATGGTTTCAGCAAGGTTCTGAATTTCAGGCATTGCAGTTTTCATATTCTCCCTCCATGTAGATATTAAACAGAATTAACGTATAGTAAATAGTAACAATTATATTATAGAGTTTATCTTCATCAAGTTACAGACAAAAAACATGCAAAAGATAACATGAAAAAGTAAAAAGTCTTCTGTAAAGGTAATAGTTTGTGTTACTAAACGGCACAAGTCAGGAAAACCCTGATATATATGCCAAAACGACAATACCTCTGAAAAAGTCTCAACAAAACACTAAGAAACTTAGAGAGCTGGACAGTTGTTCCATAGGCTTAATACAAGCTACTGTCCTATCCTTATCACTGACAAAAATCAATAAATGCATTTCTAGGAAGTCGCTCCAAAGTCTCTGACGTAGCGAATCCCGGGCCTTTTGCCCCCCATTCTTTAGAACCGCTTACGAAGAATCGCCGCAGATAGCTATAAAGCGTCTGACGGAGTGTCTTCGGAGTGGCCTGCAGGGCCAGAGCAGTAAAGGAATACGATATAGATATTATCGTATTCCTTTACTGCCCTGTAAGTAATTCTTCAGCGGCCTTTGGAGAAATCACATGAGCAAAAATACATTTATGTTCAATCGACAATCGACAAAGCAATTCCGGTTTTTTCTCCGAAAAACGAATTAAACAAAGTATCGCGGTAAACCCTTCTGCAAAGGCATGTCCGAGAACTGAAAACAGTCCCAGACATGCCAATAAGATATATGAAGGTGTAGTTATCTTAGCCTTCATATATCTTTGCTGCTCGCTTCAAGGTCGCTCCTTGCCCGTTCCGGGATAAAGATTTTTGTCCAACTCCCCATTTCTGAGATTCTCCGAAGTGGCTTTGTAAGATGCTACGGAGGGAAAACAGGGAAACCTATAAAACCATCAAAGCGGCTAGTAGAGCGAATAAATGTATCACCAGAACAATTTAAATAAACCTGTTTCAACATTCCAGCACCCTGAGCCATATGTAAAAAACTTTTATTCAGAGTTAAGTAAAGTAAATGTAAAAAATTGTTGAAATTTGCAAGTTTAATATATAAAATAAATATTAGAAATTATTCAAGGAGATTACATTGTAAGCATTATGTCTATAATTGAAAGTGCGCGTCTTGTTTCCGAAAAATCTGTATAGAAATATACAATAAAATCGGATTATGAGCGGAAGAAATAAAGCAAGTAGAACTTGTCATTTGAAGTGGTAGGTGATATTCCTACCTGACCCTGTGTGATGGGGTAACAAAATCTCTAATACTTCGATGCGCATCATACAATACCATGTAGGCTGTGCGAAGCTCGGTGAAGTAGGGGAAAATGCCGTCTATGATGATGGTAAGTACACTGGGGGTTAGAAAACAGTCATGTTCAGGATGTCCTATGGCCCATAAATTATAGGATTTCAAATTAAGAAGAAATTCGCTCCGTAAGAGTGCTGCCGTTGAATTACGCTTGCTTATATGGAATTCAACTGAAAACCAAAAAAGTCAAAGGATCCCGATGCTGGAATCACACTGGTTGAAAGCGACAGCCGGGTCATAGGGTAGAGCTAAAACTGCAATGGAAAGCTAGAATGACAGTAACAAGGGAACTTCAATAGGAAATGATTGAAGAATTTGCAGGGCATCGGCCTGTAGTAATGAAACTTCTGTAATGGAAGGGGAGCGAAGGGTCATAATACGGTGTGAATGGAGGAAAACTACCCTGAATGTTACTTTGGTGATAAAAGAGGTAGTTTACCTATCGGTATTAATTATTTATTTAAAATCTAGTTGCTAAAGGTATATTCGCAATCCCTAACCATTTTGATTTTCGCTACTGCTGGAGGTATATAATGAAGATACTTAATTGTTATAAGGTTGATAACAAATCTTATAGACTAGCACCAAACGCTGACATTTATGTAATACATGTTTTAATCGATGATTTATCCGAGCAAGTCTCAGAAATGATAAGTATAATCATGAATAAAAGTTGGATATCAAAATTATCTCCTGTTGATAAGATAAGTCTTGAATCAAGAGCAAAAAGAACTATTACGAAATTGGTAGATGAAATCTTTAAAAAGGTAACAAATACTATTACTACTGACTTTGGCGAGTATCTGGTTTCTATGAGCGCTCAAACTGCTCTTGAGACCTCTTTAACTCATCATAGAGTACCTTTAGCTGAGTTATTTAAAGAAAAAGTAACAGGCAATCCTGGTTTCGATTTTCATACTGAAAGCCATACTACGCTAGTCGCTTTCGGGGAAGCCAAATTTAGTGGAGACGACTCTCCTTATTCAAATGCATTATCGCAGATTTGTAAGTTTATTTCTCTCGAAAAAGATGTTGCAGAATTAACTGATTTATGTAAATTTGTATCCGAAAAAGCGATTTCAAGCGCAATGGAAAATAATAAAGCATATATAGCCGCCTTTTCGCTAAATGCCGCAAAACCAGATCGTATTTTTGAAAACATACTTTCATCTGATTACATAAAACCTATTTTAAAATATTCTGAACTCTATTTGATAGGGGTTGAAATTGATGATAAATAGCCTAACTGATCTAAATAATAAGAGTTTTGCTGAATCTACAATTGTAGCAATACTTAACCGAATGCATTCGGATGGACCGGTGCATGCTGAAGACTTTGAAAAGCTAAGTTATATTAAAGTATTTCACGCAGATATTTTTTCTGAGTATGAAACAAAACTTTTGTTATTGATGGGTTTATTCTATAAAGTTGGCGAGCCCAAAGATTTCTTTGAGACGGTATATTCAATTTTTGCAGATGCTATTGAAGAAACAACAGGGGTCAGATTTACACCTGTTCAAGCTGATGTTTATAGGCATATCAAAGAAAAACTATTCTTTTCATTTTCCGCCCCAACGAGTGCAGGAAAATCTTTTCTATTTAGAGAATTAATTGTTGAAGAAGTCGGTGACATAGTAATAATTGTACCATCTAGAGCACTTATCGCTGAGTATTTATCTACTGTTAAGTCTTTAGTTGGTAAAGAAGTACTAGTGTTACAATTTATTGAAAACGTAAATATACGACGTATTAAACGGCGAGTATTTATTGTCACTCCAGAACGTGGTAATGAATTGTTTTCGCATAAAGAGGATTTTAATATAAAACTATTTTTATTTGATGAAGCTCAATTATCTGAAGAACCTATTCGTGGAATAGGGTTTGATGCTTTTGTAAGACGTGCTTCGTTAGAGTTTCCTGAAGCTACAAAAGTATTCGCACATCCTTTTGTTAGTAATCCTGATGCTCAACTTAAGAAGCATCATTACAGCGAAGAAAAAAGTGCAGCTTCCCTTTATGAGCAAAACGCAGTTGGGAAAATATTTATTGGTATAGATGGTAAAGATCTTTATTACTTTTCACCATATAACGGTGGATGGTCAAAACGAGTACTAGTAAAGGAGGATATTGTAAAGGGCATTTTAGAGAGTAATGGCACAATATTAATATATACTTCTAAGTCTAAGCTTTACAGCAAAGATTATATCAAAGAATATTTCGGTTATATAAGATATTGTCCAATATTAAAAAATCCTGATGCTCAAAAGTATATTGAAGAACTACGTGAATATATTGGAGCAGGTAAAACTGGTTCAAAAAAGGAATCGTTAGTTGTTAGGTTAATGGAACGAGGTATAGTAGTCCATCATGGTTCAATGCCTTTAAAAATGCGTTTAATTATTGAACAGTTTGTTAGGTCCAACCATGCAAAAATTTGCTTTGCTACTTCAACATTGAAACAAGGAATAAATATGCCTTTTGATGCAGTATTCTTAGATAATTATACAAATATGGATACATTAACTCTAAAAAATCTTATTGGACGTGCTGGAAGAACAACACTTGAAAAAGGAATCTTTGATTACGGTTACACTATCATTGACAAAAGTCATGTTACCTCTTTTTGTAAAAGAATTAATGAAGTATTTAAATTAAGAAATGAATCTCAATTAGATATTGATGAAATATTTATAGAATCAGATGACCTTGACTTGGTTGAAGCAATTAAGAGCAATTCCTTTGATAATGAAACAAGGCTAACAAAATTACAACTCAAGCGTATACAAAATGGTAATCCAAATAATCATGTTAAAACTATTTTGGATGGGTTATTAATTGATAACAAAGCTATTTCAGGGAATGCGTATTATGAGTTGTTATCTAATACTCAGAGGTTAGCAATCAAAAATGCATTTAAAGAACTTTATATACTACATCTTCGAAGAAAAGTACTAACATCTGCAGAAATTGGAATTTTAAGTGCTTCTATTCCAATTTTACTTTGGCACATTCAAGGTAAATCCTTTAAAGAAGTACTTGCATTACGATTTTATTTTTTGACTCAGGAAAGTGAACAACGAAAAATTAGAAGTTCTTTGAGAAAAGGAGATATCAGTGCTGAAGATGCCCAAAAGGAAATTGATAATCTTACCATAAGGTTTTCTCAAATACCAACAAGTCTTCCAAATTATTATGCGAGAAAAGTATCTTTATTTAAAAAAGATACACCAGTCAGCAAACTAGACTATGATGCTTTAGTATTTGATACTTATGATTATATAGATAAGGTAATCAGCCTTTCCATCTCTGATCCAATTTGTGCTGCTTTTAGTGTTTATGAAAAACAAACAAATGATGCTCGTGCATCAATAATGTGTAATTATATACGATATGGTACGAATGATTCCATAGAAATTTGGTTGCTTCGATACGGTTTTGCTTTTGAAGACATTGCTTGGGTTAAAGATTATGTTGATAGTATAAGTGAACAAGAAATAGTATTTAAACCAGAAGTATACCAATTGCCAGAAGAAAGGATTGAAACAATTGAAAGATATATTTGGTAATAATCAAAAACAATACTGATGGATACTTAATATAAACAACGAAATACGGATAGTGCAATATTTGAAATAATTACAAAGTATTCTGTTTTTCGCAAATTTTTAATATGAGAGTGGAGGTAAAATATTTGGATATTTACAGGAGTATTCAACAATTCTTAGAATCAATTACCGAGACTGATAAAAATATATATTTTAATATATTACTAATGACAGTCTCTGTTGTTGCGACATTTTTGTCTGCAAATACTCAATTAAGTAAAATTAAGAAAATTGTCTTTATTGTGATATTATTTACAGTACTACTAACTTTTACAACAATTATCTATAGCATTTCCAGTAAACAATTTTTCGTAGCACTACTTCTTCTTATAGGAGCCTTTGTTCTAAATTATGTTGTAATTACTTCATCAAATAGGGTTAGTAGAAGAAAAATTGATAAAATGATAAGGACATTTACACAACAAGCAGAATGCCATAAAGATATTAAATTATTTGGCGGAGACCTTGATTTTTTGGGGAATATAGAGGATGGATCTATTAATAATAATAAGCAGCTAATTCAGCTAGAATCTATGAAGTTCAATAGTATAAAAGTACTTTGCAAAAAACCTATTATAAATAATGAAGATGATATATTACGAATTGGTTTTTTAGCTGATAAATTTAAAAGCAAAATTATGATAAGATTCTTTATAGATAACAAGTGTGATGATTGCTGTCATAAAGAAGAGTGTTTTTACTGTAAAGTGTGTGAAAAATGTGCTGTATCACCATGTTCAATCAAAAAAAAGTGCAATATCATAACTGGGCAAACTTCATGCCCAACATTAGTTAAATATAAGAAACTATCTTGTAATAATCCAGATATAGATATTAGGGGCAGGATAATAACAAAAAGTAGCAGTGGATCAGAAATTGTTGCAATATTCAATAAAATTGTTGCTGGAAAACGATATTTAATTCGTGAGTATAATAGCGAGGATAAAGAATGTCGAATATATACGGATATTTGGAAAATATGGTGGGAAAGATGTGAGATTGATAACAAGTTCATTGAGGAATGCAAAAGTAAGTATCTTGATTATAAAAATAATAGCTTGGTGATTCAAAAAAAAGAGAGGCTACTTCAGCGTCATTTTGGAAAGGTAAGGAATGGATAGAATAAATAAAGTTAGGTAAAGTGTATATTATGTATAATTTTGAAGCAATATTAAGGCCTTTATTCATAAATATATGGAAAAGCGAAAGGGGTTGTGAGGATGATAAGTAGTAAACAAATACATAATAATTTATTTTGTTCGTCTTGTTATTTTAGATCAATAGCTACTCCCCCACATAAAAAGGCAATTATACAATTAACGGAAAAATGTAATATGAAATG
>JAEZOA010000112.1 GCA_023441625.1 Bacillota bacterium | reverse complement strand
TTTCACGGCGATAACAGGGGTTCGATTCCCCTACGGGTCACCATTTGGGAGCTTAGCTCAGCTGGGAGAGCATCTGCCTTACAAGCAGAGGGTCATAGGTTCGAGCCCTATAGTTCCCACCAAAACAAAAGGATTGCATGTAAATGCAATCCTTTTGTTTTGTAATGAATTCCAATCTGGAGAGCAACAAGCCAGCTTTATATATCAATGCTTTTAAACCTCCTTCAAATAGAATTAATTAATGTAAAAACATTTCGACAGGGAATTTCAAAATATTATAAACCTTCGTTTACATGTGTGTATTTAATCAAGCTTCATACACTTAAATTTATGTTTAAGCTGTAATGTTTTTTGATGATAACTGTCTAAACTATGTTATTTCCTCAAACCTAAAAATGACAAATATTTTTTCTTTGCTGCATTATACTAGTTTTGCATATAAACGGGTTTGTAACTGCTTATATAGTCACTCAATGTGATGATTGCATCATTAGATGTATAACATCATTCAAAAGCAAATGATAAAAATACAGGGGGTTACTGAGGATGAAAACGGAAGCATTTCCATATAAACATGTCGGAGGATATACTAAGCAGGAAGGGGATACTAATACTAAAGCTTCGGCTTTACTAGATTATCTGAATAAAACAAATCTTATTATACTGCCAGCAGCCTTTTTGCTGGGAAGAATATCACTACTTGGCGGTCTGATGCCATTTGGTATTGCATTATATGCTGCAACGCTAGGAATGAATGTAAATAGGGTATTTATATCAATAGCAATATTTGCAGGAATGCTTTCATCAGGTGCAACCATGCAATTATACACTGTGGTTACAGCTATGCTCCTATTTAATGCCATTAATATTCCTTTTAAAAAGAGTGATGGCTCGGCTTTAAGAATAGGTATTATAGCTTTTGCTGGTGTAATAATACCGGAGATGATGCTTAACTATTTACAGGGTTTTTTAGTATATGACATCCTTAAATCCCTTCTAAATGGATTTATCATATTTGCACTTGTTTTTGTATTCAAAAATGTACTTGAGGTGCTTGAGAACCCAACTAAGAGATATAGCTTGACAAATGAAGAAATTTTAAGCATAGCAATAGCCTGCGCTTTAACATTAGGAGGTCTGGGGACGTGGAGTATTTTTGGTGTAAGCCCCAAAAATATTTTGTGTATCATAATCATACTTATATTCAGCTATAGAACAGGTGCTGGCAATGGTGCAGCTATTGGGGTAATTGTAGGGACTCTGATATGCTTATCATCAAATTCATCTCCGATTATAATTGCTTCCTATGCTTTCTGTGGATTGCTTTCTGGAATATTAAGAAATGTGGGAAAAATAGGATGCTGTTTGGGAGTTCTAATGGGAAATGCTATCCTTACCTTTTATACTAATGGCTCAACTGAGATACTTGTATATTTGTATGAAATTGTTATATCAATAGCCATATTTATGGTGATTCCTAAAAAGGCGATGGATTTAATAGTAACTAAGTTTGATATTAATTTATCTAATAGGGTAGAAAAAAAGAGGTACAACACTAGAATAAAAGATATAACAGTAGATAAATTGAATAAGTTTTCAAATGCGTTTGGTGAAATGGCAAAAACTTTTGATGAAATATCTGAAACTAAAACTATTACTGAAAAACATGATATTACAGCAATCTTTGATAGAGTGGCTGACAAGGTATGTAAGGATTGCAGTTTATGTACTCATTGTTGGGAACAAAATTTCTGTAATACTTATCAGATTATGTTCAAAATAGTTGAAAAACTCGACAGCAAGGGTTGGATTGAACAAGGAGATATACCTAAATACTTTATGGATAGATGTGAGAGGATAGATGAATTTGTAAAAGCTGTAAATAATGTTTTTGAACTGTTCAAGGTTGATATGGTATGGAGAAACAGAGTTGGCGAAAGCCGTGGGCTTGTATCCCAGCAGTTGAGAAGCATGTCAAAAATAATCTCAAATTTGGCAAGCGAATTAAATACTGATATTAGTTTTAAGGAGGATATAGAATATAAAATAGCATTAGAACTATCAAAAATAGGTATTCGAAATGCTGAGGCTATTGTTTATGAAAATAAATATAATAAATATGAAATAACCCTATCTTATAAAGGTTGTGGTGGTAAGAGAAACTGTATCGGAACTGTTGAAAGAGTAGTTTCAGAGGTTGTGGGCAGAAAAATGTTAAAGGATGGTAGTGAATGTGGTCTCAATGCCAAAAGTAATACTTGCACAATTAAGTTTGTTGAAGAAGAGAATTTTAAAGTTATAACTGGTGTGGCAAGAATACCAAAGAATGAGAAATATGTCTCAGGAGATAACTATACCTTCATAAATACAGGTGATGGTAAGTATATCTCAGCTTTAAGCGATGGTATGGGGACAGGTCATAAGGCATGTGTACAAAGTAAGGCTACAATTAATCTTATCGAGCAGTTTATGGAGTCTGGTTTCGATAAGGATACTACAGTAAAATTAATTAATTCAATCCTTGTTCTTAGAACTAATGACGATTCCTTTGCAACCATTGATATGTCAGTGGTGGATTTATATGAAGGGGAAATTGAATTTGTTAAGGTTGGAGCAGCTCCCACTTTTATTAAAAGAGGAGAGTTTGTAGAAGCCATCAGAACTGCATCCTTGCCAGCAGGCATACTTAGTGATGTTGAGATTGAGCTGATACATAAAAAAGTGGGTAATGGTGACTTTATAATAATGGTTTCGGATGGAATTATTGACTCATTTCAAAGTGCTCAGGATAGTATTAGAACTGTTCAAAACATCCTGCAGGAAATGACTAGTAAAAATCCACAGACTATAGCTGATGATTTATTAGAAGAGGCACTGAGCCGCTGCCCAAAGAGAGTCCCAGTGGATGACATGATGGTTATTGTTTCAAAGGTATGGAAGTCTAAATGATTTTATAATGATATTTGGTATTTATGTATAAAAATACTATAGATTCACAAACTAAACCATAAGCAGTAAGTGATTCAAAGGCAGTTTTTAAATCCTGGGAATCTCAGCAGACATTGAGCAAATGTTCTTCTTGGAGGATGCTATGTTTTATGGAAAATCAAAAAGAATAATAGTAATAAAGGATATTCATTCAAATTTATTTGAGGAGGCAATCTTAGTTTTGAAAGAGGAAAATGAACAAGAAAAAAACCAAAATTTAAGTTCTGGAAAAAACAATATTAAAAATGATTTTATTCTCAAAGAGGCAGAGTTAATCATTAACAACTATATAAAAGATAACAAGGGTAAATTTTCTCCCCCAAAGAAGAAAGCAAGAACTAAGAATTATAAGGTTATGAAAAATATAATAATAAACTCAGCATTAATTGGGAGTATTGTAGCAGTTGTTTTTCTCCTGATAAAGTTGTTTTAATATTCTTGTGCTATTGATTTTCCTTCACTAAATAATATATATTATTATATGATAAACTAAGTTCTAGAAAAAATTAGAATTTTAAGAATCAGATAGTAATATAAACAGATTTCTCGTTTTAACTTAAGGTTGGAACGAGAAATGGTAATCCAGAGTCTTAGCACCGTTTATCCCACACTTATAGAAGTGGAGGTATTAGTGACGGTAGGCATCGGATTAATGCATTATGTGTCAAGGGGAGAAATAATGAAATTAAATTTTACTAGACTTATAGATTTTTTCTTATTAAAAAAAGATTTATATTCAAAGCTGACACATAAAACTATGTGGCTATATATAGGTATGGCATTTATAGGAATCCGTGATGTTGTTTTTAAAATATTGGAAATGAAATCATTAAGTACAGGTTTCGATAATGGAATAATTGAAATTAGCATTAAAACCATAGCGATATTGCTAATAGCGGCATTGGTGATAGGCTTTGTTAAAGCAATCAGCTTCTCATATCCTGTTTTTGATATCATTAAACATTTTAAAAAGAAAAATGAAAACAATTCAATGTCATTGGGAATGGTATATTCCAGCCTGTTAACAAAGGTTATAAAAGTATATATCATAGCTAATGTCCTTGTTACACCTATATATTTACTGAGATACTTCACAGCATACCAGGCTGATTTATCTGGATACATAATATTAACGTACATATCAGTAGTGCTTAATATACTAGGTTATTTTTGGTTTAATGGTGCCATTACACGTGGACTATGTATTCTGTTTAAGCTTCCTATTAGTGTCCGTGGGCTTGTATTTGTGCTTGCGTTCATATGGAATGCGTTGCTAAGCTCTGCAATCGGATATTTAATAGGGCTTGTTATAGTTAGATTATAGGTGAGCCAAAGCTTGTATTTGCCAATAACGTATTATCTGTTATAATAAATAAGGGCATAAAACTTGCTCACACTTATTTCAGCTTGATAAAAGCTGATACATCCTGTCTCGGTAGTCCAATGGATAAGACAGTGGATTCCGGTTCCACTGATGCGGGTTCGATTCCTGTCCGGGACGCCAGAAAAATAGCAGCTTTCAAGGAGTTTTTCTTGAGAACTGCTATTTTAGAATAAAATATTGAATGATAAAAATAATGATAAAACTAATTAAATATGATAACTAACGAGGAACAAACTTTTGAAAATAGGAAATGTAGAATTAGAAAATAGAGTTTTTTTAGCACCAATGGCTGGAGTTACTGACATGCCATTTAGAGTGTTGTGTAAGGAACAGAGCTGCGGTCTTGTATATACTGAAATGGTAAGTGCAAAAGGAATGCATTATGATGATACTAAAAGTACCCAGTTAACTCTTCTAGACGAAAAGGAAAAGCCTGGTGCTGTCCAAATATTCGGTTCTGATCCTGAAATAATGGCAGAGGTAGCCGCAAAGCTAAGTGAATCTGATGCAAGTATTATAGATATTAACATGGGTTGTCCGGCGCCTAAGATCACGAAGAACGGAGAAGGCAGTGCTTTGATGAAAAGACCAGAGCTGGCTGCTAAAATTGTAAAAGCTGTTGTTGGTGCTTCAAAGAAACCTGTGACAATCAAAATTCGGGCTGGTTGGGATGACAGCAGCATAAATGCTTTAGAAATTGCTCAGCTTGCTCAGGACAATGGTGCTAGTGCTATTGCCGTTCATGGTAGAACTCGTGAGCAATACTATAGTGGTAAAGCTGATTGGAATATTATTAAGAAGGTAAAACAGGCTGTTTCAATCCCAGTAATAGGAAATGGTGATGTTACTACTCCTATGGATGCAAAGCGTCTATTTGAAGAAACAGGCTGTGATGCAATAATGGTAGGTAGAGGCGCACAGGGAAATCCATGGATTTTTAAACAAATAAATAGCTACCTTGAAGCTGGTGAAATTATTTCTGCACCAACACCTGAGGAAAAAATACAAACAATAATAAGACACCTTAATATGCTTATAGCTTATAAGGGAGAGAAAACGGGTATTCTTGAAATGAGGTCCCACATAGCTTGGTATATTAAAGGCTTGAGAGATGCCTCGTATACTAAGCAGAAGATTTTTACTCTTACAGATAAAGATGAAATAATTAATCTTCTGCAGAATTTTCTTCAACGGCAGTAATATACTTTGATATTATTTCCTCAATTCCGAGAACTATCTGATGAGCACATTTCTTTTGGAAATTAACATCCTTTAATAGGGATAAGTCTTTTTTGTTTGATATAAAACCTATTTCTAAGAGAATAGCAGGCATTTCTGTATGGCGTAGGACATATAGATCTGGTCGTGGCATTATAGCTCTATCTTTCATACCTAAATCACCTATTTTTGACTGCATAATTTCGGCTATTTCCTTCCCGGTAGAAGAATAAGGATTATAGGTGGTTAAAATACCACTCTGAGTTGGGTCAGTAAAGGAGTTGTTATGAATACTTACAAATAGTTTGCTAGATTTCTCATTTGCTATTCTTACTCTATCTTCCAAGCTAATATAAGTATCATCATTTCTAAGCATATAATAGTCAATGTTCTTTTCTTTAAGAACTTTTTCAATTTCCAATGAAATGTCTAATACAATGTCTTTCTCATTTATTGGATCTTTACCTGCACCAGGCTCCCAACCACCATGACCAGCATCTATTACTACAATAGGAGGCTTTTGAGCAGGCTCATTGGAGGATGCTATGGGGGAATCTGAAGAGTTGTATAATGATAAAGAACTCTTCAGATATGAAAGCACTAATAGTATAATAATTGCTATAGAAAGTATTACAATTAGTATTAAAAGGGTTTTCTTACTTAATTTAAGCATGCTTGTCTCCATTAAAATAATGTGGATAATTGACTTTGTATTTTTATTTTACCATAATATCATATATTAATATAATACAAAAAGGGAGTATCAAAAACTACTTAAAAGTAGTTAGAAATACTCCCCTTAAATAATATTTAATTTCGTTCTAGTTAATTACTCTTCTAGCCCCGATGTAGCGACTGGAATAATAATCACTATTTAAACTTGATATGGTAACGCCCTTTGAACTACTGGCATGTATAAAGTCACCATTACCTATATAGAAGCCTAAATGGGATGCTCCTGACTTATAGGTTGTAAAGAATACTAAATCTCCAATACGCAGGTTGCTTTTTGACACACTTGTTCCAACTGTATACTGTTCAGCAGCCGTTCTTGGAATACTTATACCATGTTTACCCAGTACATATTGTGTGAAACCAGAACAATCAAAACCACTAGCTGATGTTCCGCCCCAAACGTAAGGAACACCCAGATAACTCTTAGCCGTATTAATTACAGCACTAGCCTTTGAACTTTTTGATGTCGAAGCTGGTGTACTAGCGGCTGGTTTGGTGGTAGTTGTTTTTGTAGATTTTACTGTATTTGTTGAATTTGACTTGGTTGTTGTTTTACTAGTTGTTTTACTAGTTGTTTTACTAGTGTTTGAACTTGTAGCAGCGTTCTTTTTTGTTGATTGAGTTGTGGTTCTTTCTGTTGCAGTCACACCTCTTGATGAAACGGTTTTGTTTTCACTCTGTTTAACTACTGCCTTTTCTTCGTCTTTTGTAGATGCCACTATATCGTTTGTGGAAGTTAATTGATGCTTTTTAATTGATACTTTTTCATAGTTCAATTCATTCCACTCAGTTATTGGGGTTATTATATTACTGTTGCTTATATCTAACTGTTTAGATATTGGAGCCATTGCCATTACGCCTATGGTTAATACAAAACAAGTCGATAAAAGTTTCTTATTCATATTGCCCTCCATTAGCCTTATATGCCAATAATTCAATTGGCAATCAAAAATATATGAAAATATTTTTGTAAGGATTTTTATTGTCAGTTGATAGGCCTTATACCTGTATGCTTAACAACCAGGTATAGCTACTTTTCCAACATATCTGAGAGCTTTGCGCAAAGCTGCTTATAAAGCTATTATAAAGCTAGGGAGAAGAAGGGGCAACCTGTAATATATGGCAAAGTATTGGAAACATAGTGGCATAAATGGATTCATAGCTCAATAAAATTAAATTAGGATTTAGTTCAGATTTTCTCTGCTTGATTTCTTACAACATTTATTCAGAGGTGGGTATGACCAAAAAAACTTTTATCACAGGTGCAATTATATTAATGATTGCAGGATTTGTTTCAAGAATAATTGGATTTGTATATAGAATTTTCCTTTCGAACCTTATTGGAGCAGAAGGGATGGGTTTATATCAGCTTATTGTACCAATATATACACTGATAATATTGACGCTAACCTCTGGAGTTTCAATAGCAGTTTCAAAAATGATAGCAGAAGAAGCAGCGAAGGGTCATAACATAAATATAAAAAGAATCCCCAAAATTGGACTGTTTTTAGTGCTAGTAGCTGGTGCAGCTATTTCAGTTCTAATATATGTTAACATAGATTTTGTTGTAGGAACTATATTAAAGGAAAGCAGAACTTATTTGGCTGTATTAATAATGATTCCCTGTATTCCTCTTATAGCAGCAGCTTCCGCATTTAAGGGATATTTCTATGGAATTCAGGAGGTCACACCGACAGCAGTATCTCAAATAGTAGAACAATTAGTTAAAATAGTAATAGTAATAACATTGGTATCACAGGTTCTTAAGTTAGGGCTTGAATATGCTTGTGCATTAGCAACGGCAGCTATGGCGTTTGGAGAAGTGTCAAATGTATTTGTACTTGCTGTATATTATAAATATAAAAAATATGCTCATACTATTCCGAAGTCAAAAACAGGTATAATTAGAAAAAGAAAATTATTTGGTTCAATTCTGAGCTTTGCAGCTCCAATATCATTTAATAGATTTATAATTTCAATTATGGGAGCAGTTGAGGTGATACTAATCCCGAGGAGATTGCTCGTTGGAGGGCTTAACTACATACAATGCATGGAGGAGTACGGAAAACTTATGGGAATGGCAATGCCATTAGTATTGTTTCCTGAACTTGTTACAACGTCACTAGCTACTACCATAGTTCCAGCAATTTCAGAGTCAATTTCACTAAAGAATTTCAATCGAGTGAATTATAGAATATCAAAATCAATTCAGATTACAATGGTGCTGGGTTTTGTATTTATGGCACTCTTTGCATGCTATCCAGATAAAATTGCAGATATGATTTATCCTGGACAGCACGTCGGAGGTACATTATACTTATTGTCATTTACCTGTATTTTCCTTTATCTCCAGCAAATTCTTATGGGAGTAATGAATGGTTTGGGAAAGCAGGGGCTTCTTTTGACGAACTCAGTTATAGGTTCAATTATAAGGATTTCCTGCGTATATTTTCTAATACCAAAGTATGGAATACCCGCATATATTATTGGTATGATAATTAGTTCGCTTATTGTGTGTATATTAAATCTATTTACTATAGTGCGAAATACAGGAATGGTTATAGATCTTAGACGTTGGGTGGTATTGCCCTTTGCAGTGACAATAATATTATTTTTATCAAGAAAATATATTTATAGCTTTTTTAATTTTTTAAGTCTGAACTCTCCAGTACAAACACTTTTTACAGTAGCAGCATATATTATTATAGCTTTATTTTTAATGGCATTAGTTGGCGTTATAGATTGGAGAGAAATCCTTCAATTATTAGGTTTAAAAAACAAAATGGTGAGAAGATTCAAGAGATAACGAGATATAGAGAGATAGTGTGAGGTAAAAGATTTTTATTAAAAACAAAAGTCAAAGAAAGTCAAAATCAAATATTGAAATACAGAACAAAAGTAATTATAATATAGTTAAAGGTTAAAGAAAGTCAAAATCAAAAAAATATAATTTTTCGGAGGTGTTTTATATGTTTGGAATAGAAAGAATTAATCTATTTAATATGGATAGTATGTTGAGCGATTTCTTTAATGATTCATTCGTTGGCTTTACAGGTATTAATTCTATAAAAGCGGATATAAAGGAAAATGAAAAGGAATTCATTATTGATGCTGAAATTCCAGGGGTTAGTAAGGAAGATATCAAATTGGATTTTAAGGATGAAAGACTTACAATTTCAGTTGAGAAGAATGAAGAAACAAAAGAGGAGAGAGATAACTTTGTTAGGAGAGAAAGAAGATTCGGATCTACTAGCAGAAGCTTTTATGTTGAGAATGTAAAGCATGAAGAAGTAACTGCTAAATATGAAAATGGAATTCTGACAATCGTATTACCTAAGAGTGAAGCAAAAAAGATTAATAGTAGAATTTCTATTGAATAAGAAGATTAAAATTCTAACTAAGTAGTCTCAATCTTTTTTACACTGAGTTATTAAAATATGCTCAACAAAAAGCAGATTCTTGACCAAATATTGGTTGGGAATCTGCTTTTCTGTAGTGTATAAATATAAAGAGCTATGATTAAAAATCTTAGGTTTTATTCTGACTATATTTCTCTATATACCAATTTATTATTTGCCTTGCAATGCTTATTTCAAGAGGCAACTCAGGCAGATTATCTACCCCGAACCATCCAGCTGAAGAGATTTCTTCTCCATCAACTGTTATCTCCCCACTTTCATAATCTGCGATAAAGCCAATCATCATAGAATTTGGGAAGGGCCAGGGTTGACTTCCGAAGTATCTGATGTTCTTAACCTTTAGGTTAACTTCCTCCATTATCTCTCTTTTTACACATTCCTCAAGAGTTTCACCAGGCTCTAAAAATCCCGCTACAAGACTGTACATATTCCCTTTGAAGGCTTTTGCATGAGCTAAAAGTATTTTATCGTCCTTCAAAATTGCTGTGATTACTGCTGGACATATTTGAGGATAGCTAATAAAGCCGCATTTTGGGCATATCTTTGCTCGCTCTCCTGGCTGTTCCTGTGTGGGAGAGCCACACCTACCACAAAATTGGTGTCCTTGGTCCCAGCTCACTATTTGAAATGCCTTGCCAGCTAAAAGATATAAATCCTCATCTAATTCTCCATAAAGTGATCTTAATTCTATAAAAGTCCATTCATCTGGAGCTTTAGCGTCAGGTAAAAGTTCAGCTGAGTAACATGGATGGCCCTGTAAAATTCCAAGATACTGAGTTCTTACAGCGGAAATATTCAGTTCTTGCATACTATTAATATAAGGGATACTACAATTATCCTTATCCATTTTAACTAGCATTTTATTACCACAAAAAGAAAACCAAAAAGCTTTATCCACTCTTTCATTATCAGGTGTAACTGCGGGCTTGTAATTCTTGTAAATACTCTCTCTATGCATAATAAAAATCAACCTTTTTAAGTAAATATTTTTATTAGAATATCATATGCAATTTATAAAATCAAATGCGTAGGACTAATTGATTTTTACAGCAAAAAGGTCAGTTGCAAAAATTATATTTAATTTGGGAATTTATTCTGATATTATGTTAAATATAATAGATAGTATGAGCTATAGTTACTTCAATTAATGTTAAGAAATTATTTCTATTATATATAGTCTTTTGCCTAAAAAGTAGATAAGGAAGTGACTCATTGAAAAAACTGAATCTTAAAAATTTTATTTTTTATTTAATTGTTTGGGGAGCCATTGCTTTGCTTGGGTTGATTAGTGTTATCAGCACTTTTATATCAGGTCCTAATATAATTAGAATGCCCTTCTATTCTGGGGTTATCTTTTTGTTGATTGCAGTATTAGCTATATTGTTAATCTATAAGCTAAACATACTTTCAAAGATAAATACCACTGTTTTCATTATACTTATAATATTTATTACTTTAGCACTGCGATTAGTTTGGATATTTTTTGTGCAAACACAGCCCTTTTCGGATTTTCTCCATTTGCATAACTATGGAATAAACGCTAGTCAAGGTGATTTTAAAGGCTTTGTTGATTTTTACGCAGTGTTTCCTTTTAAGATGGGTTTTGGAATGGTTTTGGCTGGCTTATATTATGTATTTGGCTCTGGATTAATGGTGGCAAAGCTCTTTAATGTAGTTCTTTCAGTTATGTTAGTTTTGCTTCTTTATTTAGGCGGGAGAATGCTATATAGTGAAAAAGCAGGAAGAATAGCAGCCTTGTTATGTGCCCTTTGGCCAGCACAAATAATGTATACCTCAGTTATTGCATCTGAGCATTTGTTTTTGGTATTATTTACAGCTGCGGTAATTCTGATTTTAAGATTTATTAAGAAGTACACCTATAAAAATTATGAAGTTTATAATGGGAACATGATTTTAGTTTCAATTGGGGTACTAACTGCTTGTGCCCAGTTGGTTAGACCTATGTCGATGATACTGATTCCTGTATTTGCAGTTTTTGTACTAATATACAAAAGATACAGAGCAAATAAAATCGCCGGCTTTGGACTGGGTATAAAATCTATACTTTTATTTACCCTATGCTATTTTGCAGTGATTAATTTAGTGAATATACCTGTCCAAAAGGCAACAGGGGTTGATGTAACACGCTCTGACGCTGGATTTAACCTTATGATTGGAACTAATTTTAAATCTAGTGGTGCATGGAATCAAGAGGATTTCGATATAATTGAAAAGAATAATAATGACTTTGATAAAGTTCATAAAGAGGCAAAGCAAATAGCTACCGAACGCTTAAAGGATGACCCGAAGCAGCTAATGAAGCTATTTCTAAAAAAATATAAAATACTATGGGGCAATGAAAACTATGGCTACTATTGGAGTACGGTATCTGCTGAGAGCTCAAATCCAGAGGATTTAATTAAGTCACACCCAAGGCTGTTTAATACGTGTTCACTTATCTTCTATATATTAATAATGCTGATGGCAATTTGTGCTTGTGGATATACTCTTAGAGAAAAAAGGTATGAGGCACTGATTATACTAATGATTTTTGGTGGTATACTCTTATCGTATACCTTGCTTGAGGTTCAGAATAGATATCATATGCCTGTTATGCCCCTGTTAATATTGTTTGGCACGAGCTTTCTGCCAGGCACCAAAAAATGTGAGATATAATATACTCTACTATTCAAGCAAGATAAACAAAAGCTGAAAAATCTTTCTATTTTATTAACTCTAGTTTTCCAAATACGCTTGTATCTATCCAAGCGATATTTTTTGCATCGCCATCTCCAGCTATGAATATACTACCCATAAAGTGTTCGCGTTTTTTGCTTTCATCTGCATCGCAGTAAGCAATTGCATAGCCCATAAGCTTACCTGCTTTTAATTTGACAGCAACATTTTTATCTGAATTGTCATCATAGGTTTTATCATATATTTTTAAAGCAGCTTCCCAGGTATAAACCGATCCGTTAGATGTGATTTTGTAGTCTATATGTTGGGTTAAGGCTCTTGGTTTATTTGAGCTATCAATATCTACTGCATCTCCCAATGTGGATAGGTGATACGCAAATGCATTATAATTATCCATATGGTTTTCTTTTACGTTATCTTCATCGATAAAAAATTCCAGACAGTCATCCTCATAATAAGCATCAAGTGGATTTGGCCTTACCTCACTGATAAGATTATCTGTAATTTCTACCAGGTAATAAAGATAATTCTCATCCCACATTATTTTATATTTGCCTGTAAAATCATCAGCTGAGGGTTCATTTCCCAACCATAGCTGATCAATGCTGCCCCATACTGCCTTCTCCCATATTCCATCACCTTTTCCATCAATTAATGGGGCGATAGATGCATAGGAGGCCTTGTAATTGCCGTCTTTTGCTATTTCGCTTGGAGAATTCTTAGTAGCTATTGCTGTTTTGGCTATCTGATTCATATACTTATCATAAGAGACTGCTTTAATTGTATATTGGCCATTGTCAAGTCCAGGCACGTTAAATTCAGATTCTGTAGCACTGTCTACTGCTTGCCCTAAAAGAACATTGTTGACATATATTTCAGTCTTTACACAATCGTCATTCGTCTTGTGGGTTACTTTTAACGAGTTGTCATTAAAAACTGCTGTTACGTTTTCCAATGTAGGTGCTGTTTTATCAGCCAATTTTTTACCTGCTACAGGAGGTATTTTTCCTTCGAAATCAGTCCTTATATCATCTACGGTGCGGTTGCCTACTACTGTGATTTTACGTGCATCAGTGTTACCTACTCCTTTATCACTTAAGTAATTTAGATAAGGAATGGTGGTATAATCCCAGTTCATTATATTAGTTTCGACTGTATCAACAGCTACAGCATCTCTTCCAGCAAGCACTACACGCATATTCTTCTGGCTGTCCTCAATATTAGTACACTTGTTAATTTCATAACATGGTGTAGGGCCATTTTCAAGCCCCTGCAAACCATCAGTAATTGTAAGATCTGCAGGTCTTGAGGTATAGAAATCCGCAATCCATTTGTGAAGATTCATTGTACCATGATCGACCATATTATTACGTCCATGGTTATTGGCATCTATTCCATAAATATTAGCTGGAGTAGAACCAATGCCAAGATTTTTAATGCCACCTGTTATTCCTGCATCCCAGTGATTTTTTAAGGTTGGGAGAGATATTAAAGCATCTGCTTCAAATATTTGTCTGTTCACATAGTATGTATCATTGAGATATCCATCATTGAGAGATACCTTAACTAATTTATTGGAGTTCTCATCCTTCCAATCCCCACTTACATTCTCAATTGCAAAAAAATCATCTACTTCAGGTATGAATTCTTTTGTATAATTAAGGCTAGCCATTACTCTCTCAGTATCTTGCGAGGAACCTTCCATAACATATATTTTTCCAGAGGGGTTAACCTCTCTAATGATTTGGGCAACTGCCCTTGTAAACCTGTAATCAGTACAGTTACCATTTACCTCTTTAGTTAAAGGCTTTCCCCTCCAACCAGGTAGAGTATAGTCATTTCCTGAAACTAAATTTGGTTTTAAAACAACCACATCCCCATCTTTTACAATTCCATTTAATCCACCGGCATAGGTTACAGCTTGCTTTACTAGATCATATATATCTTTCTGCGTTAAAGCTTCAGCCTTTTTTACCTTATCACTTTGAACGATGGATACAATCGATTGTCCGAAAGGACCTACACTATACGGTGCATTGGTAGTAGCATTTGTAGTAGCGTTGGTAGTAGTATTGGTAGTTGCGTTGGAATCAGGTATAACGTCGGTATTATTGTTGCAACCTGTAAAATTTATTGATACGCTGATTAATACAAGCAGTAAAACAACAGCTAGACTTGTTCTTTTGATTAAATTATTACTCAAGCTCATCATCTCCCATTCTATTTTTTTATAAACGAAACTTATATTATTAAAATTAAACAATTAAACCGGTTATTATCGAAAATATTATAAGAAATACACAATATCCAATAATAAAAGAGGGTCTTAATAATGCTCCCAACGCAATTAATAAAGATAACCTTGTAGCCTGCCCAACTGTCATAAAGGCCATCGCAGCGCCTAAATCCATACCTTGAATTATCATAGAACGTACAGTGGGAATAATACCACCACCACAGGCATAAAGAGGAATTCCAGCTATTGCTGCAACTAATATAGTTGAAATTGTACTGTCACCAAATGAGGACATAACAAGGTCCTGAGGTACAAATGCTTCAATTAGAGTCCCTATAAATACACCAATAATCATATATTTGCCAACGAAAAGCAGGCTGTCATAACAATTCTTTATAAGTATTCTAAAGGTAAACTTCTTTAACGGTCTATTTATAATGTCCTCTTTCAAACTGGTATTATGAATTCCTTTTCGTATGATAAACCTTTTAGGTATACGCATAGTAATATAGCCGCAGAGGACACTGAACAGAAATACAATTATCAGCCTTATCAAAGCAAACTCTAAGCCTAATCCACCCCAAGTCATAATAAATAGCTGTGGATTCATTAAGCTCGAAGCCGCCAAAAAACTAATTAAAGGTGCGACAGGTACAACACCCTGATACAGAGTTATTACAACAGGTATTGTACCTTGAGTACAAAGAGGAGAAAGAATTCCTAAGATGGTTGCAATAATTACAGATATGTACTTAAAAGAAGTTATCCATTTATAAATAAGCTTTGTCCAGGACGTAAACTTTAATATTTCTCCAAGAAGCACACCAACGAGGATATATGGCAGCAATTCTAAAAAAGTTTCTAATACCATTGATAGAACTACACCACAAGCCATGATAAACCATTCAAAAGTCAATCTTTCTCCCCCAAATACATGTTATTACCTACAATTACTTGTAATGTAATAAGTATACAATCGTTTTAATATCAAATGCAATAATTATTGGTTGAAATGTTAACTATAGGATAATAAATTGTGCACTTAAGGAAGAAATTAGGTGGACAAATACAGGAGTTAGTGTTACCATATACATAGGAAATCTATGTATAGTAAATGGAGGTATTGTAATGAAAATTGACAAGGAACTACTAAAGGGAAGTACCACTATGCTTATTTTAAAACTTCTTGACTCTGCTGATATGTATGGATATCAGATGACTAAAGAATTAGAAATAAGATCTGACAACACATTTACACTCAAAGAAGGTACGCTGTATCCTATATTACATTCGCTGGAAAGCAATAAGCTTATAGAAGCTTATTGGGAAGATACAGAGTCAGCTCGTAAAAGGAAGTATTATAAAATTACTAAGAACGGTAAGAAATTTTTATCTGAGAAGGAAAAAGAGTGGGCAAGGTATGCGGCTGGAGTAAGAAAAGTGTTAGGGGGTGCCGCAGTTGAGCAAATCTGTTACTGATTTTATTAATACTGTATTAGAGCAAATAAAATATAAAAAGGTGCATAGTACGATAGCTGAGGAACTTAATAATCATATTTTCGAGCAGGCTCAGGACTATATAGCTGATGGTATGGAAGAGGAAGAGGCTTTTAGTAAAGCTGTTAACCAGATGGGCAATCCGATTGAAATAGGCAAGCGCCTCCATAAAACCCATAAGCCCAAAACCGAATGGTCTATTATTGCTTTACTGGCTGTCATAGTTGTGTATGGGCTTTATATAATTTCAATGTATACGTCAGTGTTCAGGAATTCTCAAATGCTTAATAAGCAGCTTCTTTTCGCAGTAGCAGGAGTATGCGTACTTATTGTTTTATACTTCTTTGATTACACTAAATTAGAGGAGTGCTCAATTCCAGTATACTTTATAACCTGTGCACTTTGGTTTTTACAAATAATGTGGGGGTCAGAACTACAGGGTAGGTCATATATTTATATTTTTGGGTTTGGATTCAATCCATCCTTGATATTAATACCAGTATTGCTACTATGTTATTCGGGTTTAATAAAGAAGTGGTGTGATGGAACTCTACAAAACATGTTAAAGCTGATTGCAGCTTCAGCATTACCGCTAGTTTTAATGCTTATTGAACCATATTTAATAAATATGTTAATTACAGGTGCTGGTTTCTTAGCAATGCTGACCTTTGGTATTTTCGGGAGAAATTTTAAAGGAAATAGGAAAAAAACATTACTAATTATTTATGGAGCACTATTGGGAGTAGCTGCGCTTTTGTTCATTCATATAATAGGTTTTCATCCATATAGAGTTAGTAGGATTGCTACTTTTTTCAATCCACAAAGTGACCCTCAAGGTGCCGGATGGATGTACACAATGCTTGATAATATTCTTGACTCTGCAAAGTTAATTTCTTTTAATGAAAGTTTTGTAAATAGTATTATGGATTTTAATTCACCTTTTCCCGGTGCAAGTTCTGAATATATATTAACGTTTGTTATAGGTAGCTTAGGCTGGCTTTTTGGTATTATAATGATAGTACTGCTTGGAGCATTAATATTAAGGTTGTTTGTGGCTTCCAGCAAAGTCAGAAATGAGTATGGAAAGTATTTGTGTGTTGGAATTTGCTGTGTATTTTCCCTACAGGTTATAGTTAATGTGCTCATGTGTTTGAGATTGTTTCCAACCTTTAGTGTTTCACTGCCGTTTTTCTCATATGGGGGAGCAAGCTATTTATTAAATATGGCCTTAATGGGTCTGCTCCTTGGAGTATACAGGAGAAAGGATATAATTAAAGTTAGAGAGATGTAGTACCTTAAAAAAGAGGACTCCTGTTTATGGAATATAACTTATAGCTTTTGTTAAAGTGCTAATATATAATAGGATAGTAATTGTGAGAGTATAATAAAGCACTTATGTAAAGTATAAATGTTATATAAGCATACTTAATATATAACTATAAGGTTATTTAAAGAGGAGTTCCAAATGATTAAAATAACTGAAAAATCCAAGTGTACTGGATGCCATGCCTGCACAAATATCTGTTCTCAAAAATGTATTGTGATGGAGAGCGATAGTGAAGGTTTCTCCTATCCTAAAATAGATTTGAAAAGCTGTATAGACTGCGGACTGTGTGAAGAAGTGTGCCCTTTGTTACATGATCAAGCAGTAGAAAATGAGCCTCAGGCCTATGCTTGCTACAACAAAGATGAAAAAATTCGCTTAGAGAGCTCTTCAGGAGGTATATTTACACTATTTGCAGAGCAGATTATTGACAATGGCGGTGCTGTTTTTGGTGTTGGATTAGAGAAGGATTTAACAGTGGCTCATAGCTATGTAGAGACTAAAGAACAGCTAAGAAATTTTCGTGGCTCTAAATATGTTCAAAGTAAAATCGGAGAAAACTATAAAAAGGCACAAATTTTTCTAAAGCAAGATAGACAGGTGTTATTTACAGGAACGCCATGTCAGATAGCAGGGCTGAAAGCCTATTTACAGAAAGATTATGAAAATCTATTTTGTATTGATATTATATGTCATGGAGTACCATCTCCAATGGTCTGGCAGAAATATATTTCATTTCATGAAAAGCGCGCAGGCTCACCAGCTAAGAGTGCTAATTTCAGACATAAAAATAAAGGCTGGAAGAAATTTTCTATGTCATTATTATTCAATAATTCCACTGAACATATAGAAACCCTTGATAAGGATTTATATTTGCAGGCGTTCTTGAAAAATGCATGTCTAAGACCTTCATGTCATAATTGTAATTTCAAAAGCTTAAACAGACAAAGTGACATTACCCTTGCTGATTTTTGGGGCGTACAAAATGTATTGCCAAAGATGGATGATGACAAGGGTACTTCGCTTATATTAGTCAATAGCAGCAAAGGGCAGGCTATGTTCAATAAGGTTAAGTCTCAAATTTCATTTGAGCTAGTTGATATTAATAATGCTGTAGTATATAATCCCGCAGTTATAAAACCTGCTGAACAAAGTTCTAACAGAGAAAAGTTTTTTAATGAGGTTGATAAGCTTGACTTTGATAAATTAGTGAAAAAATACTGTTCCGATAGTATACTTTTTAAAACAAAAGGAAAAGCAAGGTCAGTTGTGACTATTGTACTCAAAAGGGTGGGTTTGATTAACCTGGTAAAAAAAGTGCTGAAAAGGAATAAGTAGGTACTTTGATTGGAGCGCTTTTTGCTAGAGAGAACCTTTTATCATATAAACTTATGATTCTTGTATTATTAGTACTTAAATAGTAAAATGTTAAATATAATTTAATGGATATAAAAAATTAACATAAAAAGTACGGAGGGTTAGTTATGTCAAAAAAAAGGGTAGCAGTTTTATTTGGTGGACAATCATCTGAGCATGAAGTATCTCGAGTTTCAGCTCAGTCGGTAATAGATAATATAGATAAGCTAAAATATGATGTTGAAATGATTGGAATTACAAAGGATGGACAATGGCTTACATATGAAGGGCCAACAGAGAAAATTGGCAGTGGAGAATGGCAGGAAATTGCAGAAAGGCAGCTTATTGAACAGGCCTCTCAAAGACAGCTGCTTATAGAGCAGTACAAAGGAGATGCTGATGGGGGGGATGAAGCCTACACTGCGGTTATTCCAAATAATTCAGCTAGAGGCATAATTGCTGATTGCGCAAAAGCTCCTATTGATGTTGTATTTCCTGTTTTGCATGGTTGTAATGGAGAAGATGGGACAATTCAAGGACTTTTTGAGTTGGCAGGTATCCCGTATGTGGGTTGTGGAGTCTTAGGCTCGTCAGTAGGAATGGATAAGGCATATACTAAGATTATATTTGAAAAGGAAGGTTTACCACAGGGGGATTACTTAGTTTTCAGCAGGAAGCAAGTGTATTATCAAAACGATGATGTTGTTAAACAGGTAGAAGGCAGGCTCACATATCCTTGTTTTGTTAAGCCCTCTAATGCAGGTTCATCTGTGGGAGTAAACAAAGCGAACAATAGAGATGAACTTATCAGAGCATTAGATATTGCAGCTAAGAATGATAGAAGAATTCTTGTAGAAGAATTTATTAATGGGAGAGAAATTGAGTGTGCTGTTTTAGGAAATGATTGCCCAATAGCCTCCACAGTTGGAGAAGTTGTACCTTATAATGATTTCTATGATTATGAAGCAAAATATCAAGTGGGGGATAGCTCAAGAGTAGTAATACCAGCAGAGAATTTGCCGACTGAAACAGTAGAAAAAATTAGAGAGTATGCAGTTAGAGCCTTTAAATGCCTTGATTGTGCTGGCCTTTCTAGAGTAGATTTCTTTGTTCACAAGGTGACTGGGGAGATTTACATTAATGAAATAAATACACTGCCAGGCTTTACTCAGATAAGCATGTACCCAAAGCTATGGGCGCAAAGCGGTATTCCTTACCCAGAGCTGATTGATAGGCTAATAGAATTAGCATTTGAAAGATTTGAAGATAATAAAAGAGAGTTCACTAATTAGATTAATGGATTAGGAAAAAGTTAATTTGATAAAACTAAATATTGTTAAAAAAATTGCTTTAAAAGGTATTCTTCAAATGGTATTATATTAAAATGTACAACAAGTAGCTACTGAGGAGGAACCCGGATGAGTAAAAATGTGATAATTAGTGTAAAGGGAATTCAAACGGATATCGAAAAAGATACCAATACTCTTGAACTTATCACAGAAGGAAAGTACTATCAAAAAGGAAGTAATTACTATATAACGTATAAAGAAAGTGAAGTAACTGGAATGCTTGGAACTACCACCACCTTGAAAGTAGGCGATGGAATTGTTTCGCTGATGCGATTTGGAAAGGTAAACTCTCAGTTTGTTTTTCAAAAGGGACTCAAACATATTTCCTCTTATGAGACTGAGTATGGTAATTATACAATTGGTGTATATGCCGATAACGTAGAAATAAGTATTAATGATGCAGGTGGAGAAATTCGCGTTGGTTATCAGATTGAAATAGATAATCATAGCACAGGAAGAAATGATTTTTATATGCTTATTAGAGAGGTAGGAACGCAGGATGAAAAACATAACAGAGAAGATTCGCCAACAAATTAAAAATGTCGTGCTGAATTCAATTAACAAGTCGATTTCTAATGGAGAATTACCCTCTATAGAAATTAGTGATATTTTAATTGAGACGCCAAGAGAAAAAGGTTATGGTGACTTTTCAACTAATGTTGCAATGCAGGTTACCAGAATTGCAAAAAAGGCACCTAGACAGATAGCTGAAATAATTATAAAAAATATCAATATAGAGAATACGTATATTACTAAGGTGGCTTGTGCAGGGGCAGGATTTATTAACTTTACCCTAGATAGCCAGTATTTGTACGATACTTTAGAAATTATTAAGGAAGAAAAAGAACTATATGGTCATATTAATATTGGGAATGGCAAAAAGGTAATGGTCGAGTTTGTAAGTGCCAATCCAACAGGTCCTTTGCATATGGGTAATGCCCGTGGAGGAGCTTTAGGGGATTTAATTGCAAGTGTACTCAACGCTGCTGGCTATGATGTTACTAGAGAATTTCTGATTAATGACGCTGGAAATCAAATAGTTAAGTTTGGTAATTCACTTGAAGCAAGGTATATACAGCTAATTAAAGGTCAAGACGCAATTGAATTCCCAGAGGATGGCTATCAGGGTGAAGACATTACTGAGCATATGAGGGAATTCATTAAAATATATGGAGATAAGTATATAGAGGTTGAATCTGAGGAGAGAAAGAAAGTATTTGTTGATTATGCCCTTCCAAGAAACTTATCCCAAATCAGAGAAGGACTTCAAAGCTATGGAGTTGATTTTGATGTTTGGTTTTCAGAGCAGACCTTGCATGAAAGTAAAGAGGTGGATGAGACAATTCAGCTATTAAAGGACAGGGACTGTACAGTTGAGCATGATGGGGCTATCTGGCTAAAGGGCTCTGTAATAGGTAGCGATAAGGATGAGGTTCTAGTTAGAAATAACGGCATACCTACGTACTTTGCTGCAGATATAGCTTACCATAGAAACAAGTTTGAGACGAGGGGCTTTGAATGGGTAATAAACCTTTGGGGAGCTGACCATCATGGACATGTAGCAAGAATGAAGGCGGCAATGGCAGCAATAGGAATAAACCCAGACAAGCTTGATGTAGTGTTGTTCCAATTAGTAAGGCTATATAGAAATGGTGAGATTGCTAGGATGTCTAAAAGAACAGGAAAATCAATTTCATTGATGGATTTAGTTGAAGAGGTTGGCAGAGATGCTGTGAGATTCTTTTTCAACAATAAGGCATCAGGAAGTCATTTAGATTTTGATCTTGATTTGGCAGTTAAGGAATCAAACGAAAATCCTGTTTTCTATGTTCAATATGCACATGCAAGGGTTTGCAGCATGATTAAGCTTTTAGAGAGTGAAGGAATATATGTGCCAGGTGTAAAGGAGGTTAAGCTTGATTTACTTAAGGAGGAAGAGGAGCTTACACTTATCAAGAAGCTCTCTGAATATCCAGATGAGATTAGGATATCAGCAGAAACCTTAGAACCAAGCAGACTGACCAGATATGTACTCGAGGTATCTGCATTATTTCATAGTTTCTATAATGCATGCAGAGTCAGAGGAGAGGAAGAACAGCTAATGAAGGCTAGACTTCTGCTCGTGGATTGTACAAAAATTGTTATTAAAAATGTATTAGATTTACTAAGTATTAGTGCACCAGAGAGAATGTAGAAGCATTTATACCTTTTGAACTATAAATATACAACTGTTAATTAAAAGCTCTGAAACCAATAGTTTTTTGGTTTCAGAGCTTTTTTAATAACTTTAGATTCTAAATTTTGAAACATAGTTTTTCAGGTTATCAGATGATTTCTTTGAATCTTCTGACACTTTTATAACCGAAGACCCCTTTGCCATAATCTCTGAGGCCCTACTAGCAATTTCTGAAGATCCCCCTGCGCATTCATTAGTGGAAATAGTAACTTCATTTATTGCCTTTAGCATGTTACTAATTGATACCAAGAGTTCTTCTGAGGTTGTACTGAAGTCCATAACCAAATCATCAATGTTAGCCGCATCGTTACTATATTGTTCACTTGTTTCAACCTGATTAGCATAGTCACAAATTACAGTGCTCTCAATAAAGGTTAGGATATTTCCTGAGCTTGATACCAGGTGTTCAACGGCATCTAATACACTTTTTGTAACCTCATGTATTTCGTTAACAGTTTTTTTCGAATCTTCTGCCAGTTTTCTTATTTCATCAGCAACCACAGCAAAGCCACGGCCAGCTTCTCCAGCTCTGGAGGCTTCAATCGCAGCATTTAGCGCCAATAAGTTGGTTTGGGAAGTAATCTGCATTATGGAATCAGATAAAATTCTAATATGTTCAATAGATTTTGACTGCTCAATAGCATTTTTTAGTTCAAGGTTAGTTGTCTTATAAATATCATAAGCATAGTCTTTTGATTGTTTAGCTTCTGTTTTTAGCGTTAGGGCTCTTGTGCTGATTTCCTTAGCTGCAAAGGAGGTCTCTTGAGCTTTTTTAGCAATGTTTTCTACTGCAGCTTCTATTTCGGTTGAGGTTGCATTCATCTCCTGCATAGTTGCCGAAGTTTGTTGAATGCCGGCTGATAACTGCTCAGTGGTTGCTGAGACCTCTTCAATATTTTCATTCAGGTCTAAAATGCTTTGCATAGTATGATCTAAAGCATTATCAATATTATTTGACTCTTTAAGGATAGTTTTAATAATACCTTTGATTGAATCCTGCATTGCATTAGTTGACCTGGTAATCTGCCCTATTTCACTCTTTGAATTTATAGCCTTGCTAGAAATACTACTAGTAAAGTCACCCTCAGAAAACCTATTTAATTGGGTAGATATTTTTGAGATAGGCTTGCTTATTGAAGCTCCAACTAAATAAGCTAAAGCTACTCCAATAAGCAATGCAAAATTTATAACTATGCCTATTGAAAAAGCAATTTTCTGGACTTGTGCATAAACAGTTGACTTTTCAATACCAACAAACCACATCCCAACTATTTCACCATTGCTATTTTTTAAAGGAGTGTAATATGTAAATGAATCCTTTCCTGCAACTATTGCTTCACCATTATAATCCTCACCTGCCTTTAAAACTTTACTAATAACTTCTTCAGAGGCTTTGGTACCTGTTGCTCTTTTTCCATCATCTAATAAAACATTTGTTGCAACACGGGTATCCTTCATAAAAACAGTTGCTAAATATCCGGATTTATCTTTAATTACATCTACAAATTCTGTAGAATCGTTAACTTTGAAATCACCCTTGTACAGAATATTATCCTTAATAGTCCATTCCCCAAGATGGATTTCATTAAAAAATTCAAGTGAGAGACTGGCATTTGCCTTAATATTACTTTGACTGTTTGTTGTAATAGCCTCCGATACCTTTAAATTTACGATAACAAAAATAGAAGCTGAGAAAAGAAGCAAAATAGCAGTAAAGGAAAGAATTAGTTTCATCTTTATTTTCATAAAATTTATCTCCTCGTATTTTAGTAATTTATACATTCTATCATAAGTAAAATAACAAATAAATATAAAAAACACCAATTATTATAGAAAATAGTCATAAAACAACATATTATTTGTAATGAAATCTTAATGTAAATATTAACGGAAAAAGCCGATATTATAAACGAATCTATATAAATCTTGATAATAACAGGGGCCAAATAAATGACTTTATTAAAATCAATTCGTGCAAAAAATACACAAGTTAATAATAAGAAAGCAGTTTCACGTGTATTAGCAAAAACAGTTGTAATAGTTCTTAGTGTAGCATTGGTTGTCCAAACTGGTATAGTAAATGCTGCCATTTCAAATGAACAGATTATAAATTCATATACTGCCACAAAAAATGGACAAGCAATAATAACAAATTTACAATATACTGATATAAACAGTGCGGGCTATGACCTAAAGGATGCTATTTATCAAAATGGGTCGCTAGGCTTATTTCCCTCGTTAGGGAGCAGAAATTTTAGCCCTAATACAGCTGTTTCAAAGGAAATGGGGCTTTATTTAGTATATATGGCAGCAAATAGAGCTCAGGATATAGCTACGCAGGGAGAAAGCTTGAACGCCACAAGACCTGCTGCACAAAAGAAAACAAGTCTGCAGGCTATTCTTTATGATGGAAGCCTTCAATTGGCAGCAAATGATGGTTTGATTACTCAGCAAGAGCTTGCAGATGCATTGCAAAAGGATCAGACAACTCTCGATGGCACAGCTTTTAAAAGAGGCTCAGCTGTAACCAGACAAGAATTTGCAACATGGCTTGCAAAGGCATTAATGCTACCATCTACATATGATCAACAGGAGCTTTTCAATAGTTTTTCAGATTGGAAGAGTGCCAAGGCAGAAAATGTACCATATATAGAAGCTATTCTACAGAATAATATAATGAGTGGTGACAATTCAGGTAGATTTAGTCCAAATCAAGCAGTAACAAGGCAGCAAGCAGCTAGAATACTAAAAAATGCTGAGAACGTTGTACTGCCTTTGCGCAATATGGAAAAGAGAACTGCTACAATTGAAGACTTAAAAACAATTAAGGATACTTCCAAAGGAATTCAATTAGATTATAAAACCTACTACGTACGAAATTCAGATGGATTTCTTGATACAATATCAGTAGAAGAGCAGTACCAGAAGCCTACAACTACCTCTAACGAGCTTACCGGAAGCACTCAGCCGACTGCAAGAACAGAACTTCCAGTATATAAGGATGGAAAAATAACAAATAATAAGAGCTTGAAAATAGGAGATAGAATAGAATATATAACAGGTATTGATGATAAGGTAGTACAATATGTACGTGTATTGTCTAACAACGGAGAAATCAGCTATGAGGCAGCCATTGTTAACAATGTAAATAGTGTAGCAAGAACAATAAATACAACACCCCTTAAACAGAAAATTGAATATCCAACCCAAGATATATCAAAGCCAGAGAAACAAACAAATTTAGATGGAAGCACGGTTTATAATGTTAGGTCATATTCAAATAGTCTTCTAGATGCCAAAACAAAGGCTTTGATAGATGTTGCTGCCATTAAGCCAGAAAGTATTGTTGTTCTTGGAATAAAGCAAAACATGATAGTTGAACTAACACCTATTACAGTAAAGAAGGAACGTGAGACAGGCTTGGTGGCTGGAATAGTAGAGGAGAATAATCCTTCGCTGGGATACATAACTCTATACAATGAAGATGGGACAGGAAAGACACCCCTTGAGCTCTCAACCCTTAGAACCTTTAACTATGCTGACCCAAATGAAGTAGAGGTTTTCAAAAATCATATATCGGCAGAACTTGATAATATTGAAGCCGGAGATACTGTCTTTGTTAGAATAGACAATACTGGTGCAGTTACATCTATCAGCAGTGTGCCAAATTATACAGTTCGCTATGGAAAAGTGATTAAAAAGAAGCTAAGTACTATCACAGTTCAAACTGATAAGGGAGTACTTGTATACAATACAGATGGTGCAGACGTAATTAAAGGTGGAAAGCTTTCAAAGTTAAGCCAATTAAAAGATGGTGACAGAGTGAAGCTTTTAGTTAATGAAGCTCCAAACATCACATTCTTAAAAGAGATATTGATAGAAGGCGGAGACAAGCTGGTTTCAAATGTATACAAAGGAAAGTTTGAAAGCTACGATGACATCTCAGGTGAGATATTAATAACAGACCCTTGGACTTTAAAAAAAGGACAGTGGATCAAGGATATAGCAGAAACCTTTAAAGTTGTAAAATTAGATGGAAGTTTTACAGCATATTATGGTGGAAAAGGCTATAGTGAAAGTGAAATGAACACAAAAAAGCTACCTGTTTTGTTGAAGGATTCTACCGTTTATATTGTTAGTGAAAAGGATTATGGCAACACTGAAAATGGTGTGGTGGCAAGCTTTGTAAATGAGGCAGACAAGGAAGTTCAGTATAATGACAAAGTATTTAATACAAGTATAAATAAGTTATTTCTCGAGAAAGCGGGAACTAATATTTCCTTTGATTCAGGTACTATTGTTGTAAAGGATGGCAGATTAGTACAAGGAAGTAGTGTTACAGCAGATGACTATGCGTACATTATGGCAAACCGGGATTCTGAAACGGGTAGTCTTGTAGCAGGGGTTATTTCAATAGAAGAAAGACCAGGTGCTCAAGCTGTTCAGCTATACAGAGGAAGAATCAGCAGTATTGATGAATATAAGACTGTTACGGTAGAGTCCTATTCAAAGCTAAATGGTGTGAATTGGGATTATGCCAATACACCAATGACCTTCTCTCTCTCATCAGATACCAGGATTACTGATACTGATGGAATTATAGGTCAGGCCGACTTTAATTCCTATAATAGCACTAATACCTTTAAAGGAAGAACAATCTATATACTTGCTGATGGGACTAAAGCTGTGGAGATAAGCACTGCACCTTATGGAAATGTGAATGTTTCTGGTCAGGTAATAAGGACTACAGGGGGAACTGTTGGGGAAGACGGAACACAGCTTACACAGCCCTCAACAGTTGAGCTTATAAATTGTAAATACTATAATCCTTCTACTTATTCGTGGGTAAGTATAAAGGATAGTAGCTTTACCCTTTTGGCAAATTCATTTATTATAAAGAATAATAAGAGGATTAATCCTTCAGAAATTAAAAAAGGTGATAAAATTAGAATATTGAAGAAGGATAATACTATCACTGGAGATGCATATATTGTAATTGTTGAAGAATAATCAGTTATAAGGTCCTAAAGCTGGCAGAAGTATAGCAAATGGGCATTAAATAAACTAAATGGATTTGGATAAGGTAATATTTATTATTTTAGTGGAGGTCAACTATTTTGCGAAATTTACGGGGAAAATTACAAATCAAGAAATTTAGACAGTGCAAAAAGGCTTCTTTAGGTTTGAGTTTAGTTTTAGCAATACTTATATCACTTGGGAATCCTGGAGTTTCATTTGCTTGGCGTGGAGACAGTGGCTATGAGGGCGGTATTTCCTCTGGTGATGTTCCAAGCGTTGCTACTACTAAAACCTCAGCTAAAATAGAGTATCAGTATAAGGAGCCTTGCTTTTTAAGCGGTGTTCCTGTAGATTTAGTTGGAACATTGGTTATATCAAATAAAAGTTTAAAAACAGATGCCAAAACGGGTATTCAAACACTAACAGCCAAATATGTTTATACCTTAGCAAACACTGATAAAGGTGCTACATTAGGAAGAGATCTTACCTTTGTTACCACCATTACTCCAAAGGCTAATGGACAAAAAACCGAATCAACTCGCTTGACAAAGGTAAAAGAGGATGTAAAAGTTGATGGGGTTACATATAGCATATCCAAGTTAAGTGACTATTCTCTTTCAAAGGTTATTATTACTGATTTTCAGCCAGCAGTAAATTACTATCAAGGTAATTTGCTAAGTAAAAAGACATATAAGGTTGGAACAACAACAGATACCGTCGTAGTAGATACCACCAGCAAGTACACAGGATATGATGAGTATTGGAGTGCTTCGGAGGCGCAGCTTATCACCCAGACAATTTCAAAATGTAAACCGGGAAAAAGTCCTGTTACTATTGGAACAGCCGATATTGATATCTCTACTACTACAAAAAAAGAATTGAAATACTACGATAATGTGATTGAGCCCACAAGTATTGAAGGTGGTTATGTACAAACACAAAAAAATGAAAATATTTTAAAATATACTGCTAAGATGAGTGAATTGGATAAGAATAAAAATCCCACTAGTAAAATTAATACATATGCAAATAGTCTAAAGATAGAAAGCTTTCCAATATCAGAATCTCTTGTTTCACCAAACCTTAATCAAATTAAAGGCCATCTCTCTGAAAAGAATATAAGACTTCTATTTGGATTAGAGGCGTATAAGGATACAATTGATTTTGATTCTCAGGAATACATGAGCAGGGCAGAGTTTATAGATGCTTTTATAAATGTTGCAAAGGTAGTCCCAGTTGATCCTATTTTCATTACAAAACCTAAGACTACTTCAAGTAAAAAAAAGGTAGAGGTTACATCACTATTTACAGATGTTTCAAGTAATCATGCATTTTTTAACAGTATAAATGAGGCGGCAACTAGAGGTATAGTTTCAGGTAACGGCAAGAGCAAATACAGACCTGAGGATTTGATAACACTCCAGGAAGCCATTACAATGATGATAAACTCTATGGGACTAAATGGGTTAGCACCCAACCCATCGCCTGTTACTAGTTTTAAGGATAACGACAGCATATCCTTATTTGCCAGACCTTCAATGTATGTTGCAGAGAAGATAGGTTTGATTGAAGAGGATTCCAAAGGTTATATTAATCCGAAGTCTAAGGTTACAAAGGCAAAAGCCGCTGATATGATGAAGGCATATATAGACTACATGAGCACCGGAATTAGAAGTGAATATATGGATAAGTTGTTAAGCTATTAGATAGTTAAACCTAAGGGTAAACCATAAAATTAATTAACCCAATTTTCCATTGATAGGTGTGAACAGCTACAATTCTTAACTGGAACGTTTAGTAGATAAAACAATACAGAAGAAGGATAAGATAATGAAAAATTTTAAGAAAATCAGGTATGCTCATAGGGGATAAGATTGCCGAAGTAAATGGAGAGTCTGTTGCTGAAAAGACGCTAGAGGAAGTAACAGCGAAGATAAAGGGCCCTGTAGGGACAAAGGTGAAGCTAGGTATAATTCGGCAGGGAGTAAAGGACATTATAACACTTGAAATGGAAAGAGCAAAGGTGGAGGTTCCCAGTGTTAGCTATGAAGTAAGAGGAAATATTGGTTATATTCTTATAGATTCCTTTTCTACAAATACATATAGTGGAGTTGAAAAAGCACTTAAGCTTTTTGACAGCAAAAAAATCACAAAGGTAGTGTTAGATTTACGAAATAATCTAGGTGGCTATTTTGATCAAGCTATAGCAGTAGCAGAGTGCTTTGTACCAAAGGGCACGATTACTACGCTAGATTATAAGAACACAGCTTATAGTGATAAAACTTATTATTCTTATTTAGAAAAACCTAAGTACAAGCTTGCAGTTTTAGTTAACGAATATTCTGCAAGTGCTGCGGAAATATTAACTGGGGCTATAAAGGACAGCAAGGCTGGAGTTGTAATCGGAACAAAGACTTTTGGTAAAGCGAAGGTTCAGGCATCCATGCCTATATTATCACCTGAAGCTTATGAAAGGCTAAACAAGGACAGAGAAGTTAAATCTGTAGATGCAACTGATTTTTATTTCTTAGCAAAGGAATCTGATCTTATTGGCTATGGTAAAATGACTGTCGGATTATATTATACTCCATCTGGAGAATGTATTGATTTAAAAGGGATAAAACCGAATATAGAGGTTCAGGCAACTAGTCCAAGTGGTATACAGGTAAATTTACTTGAACCAATGACTGTTACAGTTAAGCCTTCTCTTGGAACACAGGACATGGATGTTTTCTATGCAGAATGTATACTAAAGCTTTTGAAGTATGATGTTGACACACCTGATTATACCTTGGACAACAAGACCTTTTTGGCAATAAAGAAATTCCAAAAGGATAGCAAGGTATTCAGCTATGGTATACTTGATTTTACAACTCAAAGGCTTCTAAATGAGAAGTTGGTGAAGATAAAGCAAACTGAGGATATGGTATATGTAAAGGCAGTTGAAGCATTAAATTAGATTATAATTAAAACTTAACCAGGGTTCAAGCAATTTATAAGGATTGCTTGAACCCTGGTTTTTTATTAGCATATGCAATATTGGCTGCCAACTTGCGTTGTTTTGGAAATGAATAAAGAGAATAATAATTTATAAAAAAAAGTTTTCATCAAAAAACAACGGTTGACTACTGAAATTAACATATAATTTTAAACTTTTTTAAAACTATGTGTAGAATGTCATATTTATTCTATGGGAAATGGCGAAAGTAAAAATTTTACAATTTAATCCAGAGGAGTATAATTTCAAATTACAGGCCAAAAAAAGCAATTTGCAAGTTGCACCAGGAGTAAAAATGGAATACATTACTAAAGAAAAATGGTATGCACTGTTTGTGACTACCGGAGAAGAGGACAGGGTTAAGGAGAGAATCTACTTTAAAATTAAGGATGAATTTAAGGCACTTGTTCCCAAGAGAAATATGAGAGAAAGAAAAGAAGGCAAGTGGGAGGATAAAGTAAGAACACTTTTCCCAGGGTATGTTTTGTTAAAGGGTCAAATGAATAGCAATAAGTATAATTTGATAAAAGATATACCCGGAGTTATAAAACTGCTAAGGGATAGTGATGGCCCCCAGGAGATTGCTGAAAGAGAGATAGGACTTATAGCTAGATTAACAGCTGATAGCGAAATTATTGGACGTTCGAGTGTATATGTTCAAGGTGGAGACGTTGTTGTTATTGATGGGCCTCTGCTTGGAATGGAGGGATACATTCAATCCATTGATAGAAGAAAAGGCAGGGTTAAAATAGTAATTAACTTAATGGGTGAACCCAGAACAATTGAACTTAGTGTGACAATGATACAATCTGCATAAATCTGGATTTTTGATTAACTGTTTCGGCGTTAAGTCAGAGAGAAGGATGTTATAGTTTATAAGAGGAGTTGGAATATAAACATGTTCCAAATGGCGAAGCATTGCCATTTGGACATTAAAATTATAAATATAATATTTAAAAATTAGTATTACTGGCAGAAAATATATAAGGGGAGAGTACAAATGGAATTACAGAGACTTTTTAATTCGATAAGAAGAATGATTTGGTTAGTTATCTTACTAGGTTTAATCGGGGGAGGAATTTCTACATATTCAAACTATTATATGACTATTCCGATGTATGAGGCAGAAACAGATATTTATACAATAAGTAGGGGGAGTGGCGGTTCAAATAGCGATAATGCAGGCATAAATTATCAGGATGTAATGCTGACCAGGCAGTTGATTCAAGATTATCAACAAATAGTAACCAGCGAAAAGGTATTGGCATTAGCTACAAAGCAGTTAGAAAGATATGATATTAATCAAGAAGAATTAAAAGGGATGGTATACGTAACGCCTAAAAGTGATTCCAATATAATTGGAATAAGTGTAGTAGCATATGATTCCAAACTAGCTGCCGAAGCATCTACGGCAGTTACTCAGGCATTTATAACAAGGTTGCGTGAAATTACGAATGGTAGCATAGTGGGAGTTATAAATGTTGCAAAAGAACCAAAATTACCTATTCCCAATGGCAATATAAAAAATATAATAATTGGGACACTGGCAGGGATAATAGTAGCATTTGTAATTATATATATAAGAGAACTCTTTGACACGACTATAAGATTTACTGAGGATGTAGAATGTAACATAGAATTAAAAGTTATCGGTATTATACCAAAATATAGCATAAGGTGAGGAGAAATACATGATGGAGAATAAGAGCTATAGTCTATACAAACCAGAGAATCCTATTGTAAGTGAAGCGTATTCAATGCTTGCTGGGAGTATATATGTTGAAGCCAAAGAGAAGGGACTAAAAGCTTTAGTTGTTGCTAGTAATGAACCCAGAGTGGGAAAGACTGCAGTTGCTACAAGCATTGCCATTACAATAGCTACGTGGGGGAAAAGAACAGTTTTGATTGATGCAGACATGAGAAAGCCAATAGATAGAAAACAAAACAATTTAGGGAGTGCTTGTGGTTTGTATCAGTATTTACAAGGCATTATAAGCTTGGAGCAGGTTTTATATCCTACGAACGTAGAGAACCTTAAATATATACCAAATGGAAGAGTTACTACCAACCCTATGGGACTATTATGCTCAGAAGGTCTTGAGAAATTATTTAATAAAGCTAGCGAATGTTTTGACTATATTGTTATAGATACTCCAGCATTGGGTAGCGTTTCTGATGCTGCAATTATTTCTTCAAAAGCCGATGCCGTATTATTGGTCGCAAAAATGGGAGCTACAAGACTTGATGTTATAAAGAAGGCTAAGGAGCAGCTTGAAAAGAATAATTCAAATATACTTGGAGTAGTGGTTAATGAGGTTGCAAAGAAGACCTATAAAAAATATTTTGAATCCTATAAATATTTTCATAATCTAAATAAAAAAGCAATAAAAGATAAAGAAACTAATAGAAAAGCAGTAATTAAATTAACTTCTTGAATGGAGTCTACAAATGAAAAAAATCTTTTTTACTTTTATGCTTTTCATAGGTTCAATAATATTAATACTTATAAGCATATATATTAATATTATTTTTACAGTAGTGCTATTAATTATTGCAATCATATTGTTTGGCTTTATAAGGTATCCACAGATAAGCGTGGAACGGTTGATTTTATTAGCGGTTTTTCTAGCACCCTGTACTAATATATTTGTGTATAGAACTGGATATATAGATTTAAAAATATTACAGTTTATCTGGGGAACTATTTTCGCATTTATACTAATTCAAAAGTCTCTATTAAAAACTCGTTGCTTTGTGATGAAAGCAAATATAAATAATAATATAATTTTCACTTTATATTTAACAGGACTTCTTCTTTCGTGTCTGTTTTCTACTAACATTACAATATCAATTAAGGAATTGTTCCAGTATATATATCTATTTTCAATGATGTATGTACTTTATACTAATGCCAGAAATAAGGAGTTTTTAAATAAAATCATTAATATTGTCATAGCCTCAAATGCTTTTTTAGTTTGTATTTGTCTTATTAGCTATTTTAGTGGAAAGATGCTAATACCATCATTTAATATGTTTTCTAACGGGGCAATTGAAGTACTAGATAATGTTTATAAAACCCAAGCACTTGTTGAATCAAGCAATATTATAAATAGAGTTAATGGAGTTATGGGATTAGATACCATAGCAATTGCAAATTGTGTATTGATTCAATCTTTGATTGTAAACTATAAAATTAGGCAAGTTAATGGTAGAAGCAAGCTCCTATTTCTAATTCTTTTTTTAGCAAATGTAGTAACTATTATGATAACGTACTCAAGAGCAGCTTTATTTCTGTTTTTTATAATGAACTTCATTACGCTGTTAGGCAAAGACCGAAAGAGAAATCTTGTGCTAATTATGCTTGCTCTTTGCAGCATACCTTTTATATTATCATTAGTACCAAATTTATATGAAAGGATTCTGGAAGCTTTCAATCCGCAAGAAGGCTCTACAAAATATCATTTTGTGTATTGGCTGATTGCTCTACAAGAGGGATATGACAATATTCTTACAGGAATAGGATTAGGAAATGTAGCCTTTAACCATGATGCATATTCTTATCTTTTTAGTAAATTTGGATTATACAAGCCAACAGGTGGAGCTGTGGATGTCCACAACTTTTTACTGCAAATATGGGCAGAGCAAGGTGCTATTGGGCTATTTTCAAACTTGATTTTGATTTTATCACCAATTGTCCACTTTATAAAGGTTAAATTTATAAGGAAAAGCATAACTGGCAAAACAGTATATGATTTCATTATATTGGCATATTTAGCCATGATTGTATTCAACCTGACAAATAATAACTTCTATATTGAAATATTTTGGGTCCTGCTTGCCTTAGTATATGTATGCAAATCAAATTATGTAAATGAACCAGTAATTAATGTGGGGAGGGTTAAAGTTGAAGAAGCTTATTTCAAGGCTAATATCCAAATTAAAGGGTGAGAACTATAAAATAGATAATGATTTTAATATTCGAGATTTAATACAAATAGTATCAAATAGAGGATTTCAAATTTTAAGAGGCTTAATTAAAAGAATAGGAATAAAGAAGTGCGAAGGACTATTTTTTTGTGGTATGAGTGTGAAGATTAAGTTCAAAAATAAACTTTTTTTAAGCAAAAATGTAATTATTGAAGACTATGTATTTATTAATGCGTTAAGTAAGTGTGGTGTAAAGATAGGTAGTAACGTTTCTATTGGGCGAAATAGTACAATTGAATGTACAGGTGTTATAAGGGAATTAGGCGAAGGTCTGGAAATAGGTGACAATGTAGGTATCTCACCTAATGCTTTTTTCGCAGTTAGAGGCAAGGTTATTATAGGGGAAAATACAATATTTGGACCAGGAGTAAGCATACATTCAGAAAATCATATTTTTAATGATTTATATAAGCCAATTAGAATACAAGGAGCTAGCAGAAAGGGAATTATTATTGGGAAAGACTGCTGGATAGGATCAAAAGTAATTATTTTGGACGGTGTAAAAATTGGTGATGGTTCAATAGTAGCTGCTGGTGCAGTTGTAAATAGCGATGTACCTAATAATGCTATTGTGGGTGGTGTTCCAGCAAGAATATTAAAATACAGAGGAATGAAAGAAGAACAGGAATGTGAAGTGGAGGCACGATGAAAATATTAGCTGTTAACAAATTTTTATATAATAAAGGTGGTAGCGAAACATATATTTTTAACCTTTTTGATTATATGAAGATGCTAGGCCATGAAGTTGAATACTTTGGTATGGATGATCCAAACAATATAGCAGGAAACAGTATTGGACTCGACATATCTAACCTGAATTTTAAAGGAAATATTTTAAAAAAAGCATCCTATCCATTTAAAATAGTGTACTCATTGGAGGCTAGAAAGAAAATTGGGAAGGTGATTCAGAATTTTAAACCTGATATTATACACCTTAATAATTATAACTATCAGGTTACACCTTCGATACTATATGAGATAAAAAAGTATAACATTCCGGTGGTTCAAACACTACATGATTCACAGTTGGTATGTCCTTATCACAGACTATACAATTATAAGAAAAAAGAGACATGTGAGAAATGCAGTAATGGCAAGTTTCGCAATTGCGTTTTTGATAAGTGTATAGATGACTCTATACTCAAAAGCATAATCGGTGCCGCTGAAAGCTATATATACCGACAGTTACAGACATACGATTTAGTGGATTACTTCATCTCTCCAAGTGAGTTTCTTAAAGAGAAATTAATTAGTATGAAGGCTAGAATATCAGAGAATAAATTTATAGTTTTACATAATTTCACCACTGAGAACATTATTGAATATAATGATAAAAAGAAGCCTTATGTATTATACTTTGGAAGGATATCATTAGAAAAAGGTATACAAACGTTAATAGAAGCATGCAAAAAACTTCCACAAATCAAATTTGTTTTTGTAGGTTCAGGAGAGATCGAAGAGGATTTAAAGGGTATAAGCAATATTGAATTTCTTGGATTTAAAACTGGCGAAGCATTAAAAAGTCTAATAAATGATGCACTATTTTCAATATACCCTTCAGAATGTTATGAAAATTGTCCAATGTCTGTTTTGGAATCTCAGATGTATGGCACTCCTGTTATTGGAGCCAATATTGGCGGAATACCTGAATTGATAAATGATAAAAAGGATGGACTTCTCTTTGAACCAGGAAATGTAGATGATTTGACTGGAAAAATAAAATATCTATGTGAGAACTGTGAAGTTTTAAAACTATATTCACTACGATGTATTCAAAAGGTTAAAAAATTTCACTTAAAACACTACAGTGAAAAACTGCTTCAAATTTATAACATGTCAATAAAAAAACATTTAAATGAAGGGAGACTCCTTTAGTTAATAAAGATTAATTTCCTAATATACTTTTGATTAATAATTGGTGTTCATTATATAGCAAAAGGGAGAGTACAATATGGGAATTCGAAATAACAAAAAGGTTATGTTTATACTCTGCTTAAGTTTAGTGTTGGTAGTGGCAGGTATATTTGCTTTTACAATATACCAATACTTAACACATATAGATTCAATAGAAACAAATGACACGAGCCAAAATACACTTAATAAGCAAATTGGAGCTCAAGTTAGAGATGCGAGCACTCAAGTAGGAAATGCCAATTATTTTAATAAAAATAATGGAAAATACTATGCTGATTCAAATTATCAGACTGAAGCTAATGATAATACAGCATATCTTCTAAGCTTATTTACTTCCAATAAATCAGTGGACTTGCCAGAAGGTAATTTTTTGTGCAAGACGAGGATTGTATTAAACGGAAAAGAGCTTAAAGTTAATGGTGTAGAAGGTAAAACAAAAATAGTATTTGATAGTATAACCTTTAATAACTATGGAGTAGCTCCTTTTTCCGAGTGCTTAATAATAAATAGTAATTACGCAGATGAATATAAGCAAGAGAGTGCTCAGAACATAAATATTAATGGCATTATATTCGAATACAAGAGATATTCTCAAAATTCTCCGAAAACAATCATGTTATATAAGAATATAGCAGCAGCTAATATTACAAACTGCTCATTTATAGCAGACTATGCCAATGAAATGGTAGTCAATAATCTAGATTTGTACAATGGATGCAAAAATGTGGTAGTCTCAAACTGCTATTTTAGCAATAAAACAAATGCTCAAGCTGGTGGATGTATTTGGATTAGAAATTTAACATCTAAAACGCAGAATATTCAAGGCAATACAACTGAAAATATTAATATAAACAATTGTTCCTTTGAAAAGGATTCTAAAGATGAGGTCATTTCAGTTTATTCTACAGTAGGTGATGTAAAAGACGTAATAATAAGTAGTTGTGACATAAAGGATTATTCTGAAAAACAAAACATAGTATTAAGTGTATATTCTAGTGATGATAACAATTATGGGATTGTAGATAATGTTGTTATTAACAACAACAATATATACACTCAAAAATTCAATGCATTTGTTATCCTAACAGGTACACAAAACAGAATAAAACCCACAACAAATGTCACAATAACAAACAACAAAATAACTTCTGAGTCACAAAATGATAAAACAAAAACCATAATATACAATGATACGAATAACAAGGACAGTAATGTAATAGTCAATAATAATGAAATTGTTGTCAGAGGCAGCACTTACTATGCTGCAATAGCGAATGTGAAATATGTAGGGGGAAATAAGATAACTGGAAGCTTTAACAGTAGCATTGTTGGAGGGATAGTAACAAATAATACTATTATAGGAGCATCTAATGGAATTGTAGATCCGGCAGCTGCACTCAATAATTCAATATCACAAGTCAATTATGGAATTAGATTATATAGCGGTGACAGTAACCTAAATAGTAATTCTATAGAGCTAAAGGGCAGTGGAATTTGTGGTATAGAAGTAACTTCTCAAGATTATGTGACCTGTAATAAAAATAAAGTTCAGACTTTAAACAAAAATCAATATGGAATAATAGCTAAAAATGCTAACACTATTTTGAACAATAACCAACTGCTCGGTGAAGGTAAGAATAGTATTAAATAAACTATACAAATGAAGGCATAAAGGAGGACCACTATGTCAAAAAGAACTTTATATGGCTCGATAATTATCACATATAGGTGTAATGCCAAGTGCAACATGTGTGATTGTTTTCGAGATCCCACTAAGCCTGAAGAGGAGATTACGATAGATTTAATTAAAAAACTTCCTGAGATGGCGTTTACTAATATAACTGGGGGAGAGCCATTTATACGAACAGACATACATGAAATAGTCAGGGAACTATACAAGAAGACAAATCGAATTGTAATTTCAACCAATGGTTATTTCACAGACAGGATTTTAACCTTGTGCAAGGAATTCCCGGAGGTTGGCATAAGAATTAGCATTGAGGGTCTAAAAAGAGCAAATGACAAAATAAGAGGAATCCGTGATGGCTTTGATAGGGGATATAGTACGTTAAAGAAGCTGGTAGCATCTGGGCATAAGGATGTGGGCTTTGGTTGTACGGTTCAAGAAATGAACTCCCAAGACTTGATTCCTCTTTATAAGCTATCAGATGAGCTAGGTATGGAATTTGCTACTGCTACACTACATAATTCCTTTTATTTTAGAAAAACTGACAATAAGATTAATGATAAACTAAAGGTTTCAAAAGCATTTGAAGAGCTGATAAACCAATTACTAAAGTCTAAATCCCCTAAAAAGTGGTTCAGAGCATATTTCAATCATGGCTTAATTAACTATTTATACGGAAATAAGAGATATTTACCCTGCGATATGGGGAGTAATGGCTTTTTTGTTGACCCATTTGGGCATGTTTTGCCTTGCAATGGGAGCGATTTAAAGATGTCTATGGGTAGCTTGCATGAAGAAACTTGGGACGAGATATGGAACTCAAAAAGAGCAGAAGAAGTGAGAGAGATGGTAAAAGAGTGCTCAAAGAATTGCTGGATGATAGGCAGCGTAGCACCTGCTATGAAGCAGAGAATATGGGTTCCACTATTATGGGTTGCCAAGCATAAACTAAAGGGTGGGTATAGTATGTATGAGAATAAATTTATAGATAGTAGAGGTGGGAAGGCTTGTGAAAGTTGCAATGATAGGGCAAAAAGGTATTCCGTCTAGGGCTGGAGGAATAGAAATCCATGTTGAGGAGATATCTAAAAGACTTGTTTATCTAGACTGCGAAGTAGAGGCCTATTGCAGAAAGGGATACTGTGACAAAGAGTTCAATGATAGCAAGTATGAGGGGATAACAATAAAGTACACACCATTTATAAAATCAAAACATTTAGATGCTATTACACACACCTTTACCGCTACAATAAGAGCACTCCTTTCAAAGTGTGACATATTTCATTATCATGCACTAGGTCCATCTACACTAGCTTTTATACCAAGACTTTTTAGGAAAAAGGTAGTATGTACCGTTCATGGACTGGATTGGCAAAGGGGAAAATGGGGGAAATTTGCATCAAGTTATTTAAAGTTTGGAGAATACTCAACAGCGAAATTTTCCCATAAGACAATTAATGTTTCTAAAAATTTGGTTGATCATTACAGAGAAAAGTACAATCTGAAAACTACATATATTCCAAATGGCGTTGAACGTCCGGAGTTACGAAAACCATTATCAATAAAAGATAAATACCAACTAAATACCGATGACTATATACTATTTTTGGCAAGGCTTGTACCCGAAAAGGGTATACACTATCTAATTGATGCATATAGCAAAATCAAAACAGAAAAAAAGCTAGTTATAGCAGGTGGAGCAAGCCACAGCAGTGACTACGAAAATGAACTGAGGAATATGGCACGGGAAAATAAAAATATTATATTTACAGGATTTGTAAGAGGAGAGGAATTGGCGGAGCTATATAGCAACGCTTATTTTTATGTCCTTCCTTCTGATATCGAAGGCTTACCAATTAGCCTATTAGAGGCTATGAGCTACGGAAACTGCTGTTTAGTAAGTGATATACCAGAGAATATAGCTGTGGTAAGTACAATGGGGTATTCATTTGAAAAATCAAATCCTGATGATTTAGCAGACAAGCTAAACATGCTTATTCAGGATGAAAGTAAGGTTTTGAGTGTAAAAAAATATGCTGGTGATTACATCCTTAGAAAATATAATTGGGACCGAATAGCTGTAGAAACAAAGAATGTATATAAAGAGCTAATGAATTCGAAGATTAATAAAAATAGTAATTGGAGGTTGGGAAATGAAGGTAAAAGACATAATCTTAACTGACATACTAAGTGCTGCAATTAGAAATAAAGAATTTGAAATAGATAAGTATAAAAATATTGAAATTAATTGGGAGGATATCTATTCTGAAGCAATTGCTCACCAGGTCCATACATTGATTTATCCGATTGTCAAAAAAATAGATTCACAAAAAGGACCTGACAGTAATTTGATGGCTATTTGGAATATATCAGTTATGTCTTGTGGGATTCAGATGGTCTGTGATGAGGTATGGATAGGAGAGGTTATTGAAAGCTTTAACACTGTGGGAATAAAGGCGATAGTGCTTAAAGGAATGGCAATTAATAAATGTTATCCATTTCCTGAATTACGTACTATGGGTGATGCAGATATATTAGTTTGTGAAAATGATATCGAAAGAGCGGCTGAAATATTAAAATCAATGGGCTATCTCTCACCAAAGGATCAAAAAACAAAACATATAGAATTTTTCAAAAAAAATTCTATATTAATTGAACTGCATAGATTATTGGTGGATTACGAGTTTATGCAAAATGCTGATGAATTACACAAAGAAGTATGGGAAGAGCCTATAGAAATAAATATAGGAGTTACTAAAGCCCTTGCTCTGTCATGGGAGATGCAGGTACTACATCTGTGTATTCATATGGCTACGCATATATTATATGGAGGATTTGGTCTAAGGCAATTATGTGACTTAGTAGTTGTGGTAGAAACTAAAAGAGAACAAATTAATTGGAATATTGTATTAGAGAAGTCAATAAAATATAGAATTGAAAATTTTATCTATGGAATCTTTTTTGCTTGTAACAGATTATTTCAGATGGATATACCTCATGAAGTTACCAGTAATGATATGAATAACAATGAGAAGGTAGAAAAATTAATTGAAGATATTTTATTAGGTGGAAATTTTGGTAAGAATGACATAAAACGCTCATCTGCCAATGTTCTTATCAATAACTCATGTGATGGTAGTGAATTAGAATATAAAAATAAGTTTTCCAAAGCTATGCATATTTTATTTCCCAATAGGAATATGATGGCTAAAAGATATAAATATTTATATGTCAAAAAAAGTCCTTTGCTCTTGCCAGTAGCATGGGTGCATAGAATAGGTTATGGTCTCGTTAGGAAGGATTTTAATTATCAAGATAAGAAGGCAATATTTAATGATAATAAACTTAATAATATTGCAAATGAAAGAAATAGTATTTTAGAGTGGTTGGGGTTGAGGTAATAATTTATAACTTCATAATACATATGAGGTTTAAATATACAAAAAAAAGGAGGCTTGCACATGAAGAGTTATGTAAAACCATGCTACACCATCATCCAGCTCCGCGTAGAGGAAGGTATTGCATGTTATGGATCTGGTCAAATAGTCAAAGATGGTGGAAAAGGCAAGAAGGACGGCAAGGGCCCTGGTGGCAAAGGTCATGGAAGTGGAAAGGGTAACGGTGGTGGTTGGATGTTCCCATGGTTTTGGTGATTAAAAACATCTAAGTCTTGAGTTCTTAACACTGTGTAGATAGCTATTTTAGGGGGTACCCTTTTCTAGCTATTTACACAACTAAAGAATTATACAATTCGAGAAATACATTTTGTGGAGGATGAATAAAATATGCAAATAAAAAATGGATTTATGTTACGTGAGATTGCAGGGCAATCAGTAGTAGTGCCACTAGGATCTAGAGTCGTTGAGTTTAATGGAATAATGACTCTGAGCGAGAGTGGTGCGATGTTATGGCGAAAGCTTGAAAAAAATGCATCAGTGGATGAGTTAGTAGACGTACTCTTGATAGAGTATGAAGTTGATAAAAATACTGCCCAAAAGGATGTTGAAGAGTTTGTAGGAAGTATGGTAAGCAACTGCATTCTTGAATAATCGGAAATACAAAAGTAGGAATATATTTTAAATAAAAAGAAGAATGGATAAATAGAGGTGTCTCATGAGCCTTAATTGGAAAGCATTTAATAAAAGGATTACTGCATTGTCAATGGAAAAGGGCCTTCCTCTTTCTGGAGCATTTGAATTAACGTCGAGATGTAATTTTAAGTGTAAGATGTGCTATGTAGCCTGCCCTGCAAATGATAAAAAAGCAATGACCGCAGAGCTTACAGCGGAGCAGTGGATTGACTTGGGAAGACAAGCGAGAGATGCAGGGATGTTCTATCTGATTTTAACCGGTGGAGAGGTGTTTTTAAGAAAGGACTTTGAAAAGATATACGAAGCTCTATGTGAAATGGGCTTAAACATAATTATATATACTAATGCCAGTCTATTAACCCCGCAAAAGGCAAGGTGGTTAGGGAAAATACCACCATCAAAAGTAAGTGTGACCGTTTATGGTACATCACCCGAAACCTATGAAAAGGTTACAGGCTGTTATGACGGTTATACGAAAACGCTGCGTGGATTAGATTTATTGAAGGCGGAGAATATTAGGCTTGAAATTAAGACAACAGTGGTAGAAGGAAATTATAGAGAGTATAAAAAGCTATTTGATATTGCTTATACATATTCAAACAGTCTGGGGGTTGTGAATTACATATCTCCTAGAAGGGAGGGATGTGGCTCTGATCCAATGGGGAATAGACTATCACCTATTGAAATAGTGAATCACGAACATCGTATAACAAAGTATGGAATTGAAACGTACCTCAAAGATAAAGATTTAGAGATGAAAATCGATGAGGATACAATGGAAGAGAAAATTTTATTTCCAGAAGAAGCAATTAAGAAGATGGAAAGCTCAGCTTTCAAATGTCAATCTGGTAAAACGGGCTTTTGGTTGACCTGGGACGGCAGATTGATTCCATGTGGGCTTTTAGACACACCTAGTGCAGAACCTTTGGAAACTGGTTTTGTAAATGCATGGGAGCTACTAAAGGAAGGCTGCTCAAGTGTACCTAAATGCAGTAGCTGTGAAAAGTGCGAGATGAGAGATGAGTGTATGTCTTGCCCTGGAAGACTAATGACAGAAACTGGTTGCTTCGATAAGCCTGCGCAATATCTTTGTGACACCGCTAGGTATAGAGCAGCCTTAAAGAAAGAAGAACAATTAAATACCGTCAAAATAGCCACATAAAGCTTAGGGTCGAACGGCAGTTTGGGCTGCTGATAACATATTTAATTTATTATAGGAGGTGAAAGCATGAAAAAATACATCACACCTAAGATGGAAATTGTTGATTTAAAGGTAGAAGAGAGGCTTGCACATACTCCATGTACTGGAGCATGTAGAGTCGACATGGAGTATGAGGGTGTTAAATATTATGCTGGTAATCAATCTGCATAATGACAAAACTGTAATTACTTTACTTTAAGAAACGAGGTGATAAGAATGAGAACATATGTTAGGCCATGTATAGAAGTTGTAAGCCTTAGGGTTGAGGAAAGAATATCAGGCAGTGAAGTGATTTGTACAGTTGTCGGATCATGCCCTGATGGTAAAGGTGGATATTTAGTTACACCTGATGCTGTATATTTAGGATAAAAAACAACGCATATTGGCAAGCCAACATTGCTTTTGTCAAACAACGCAAATTGGCAAGCCAACATTGCTTATGTTAAATAAAAAGGGTAGAGGGTGAAAGCCCTCTCCCCCTTTTAGAAAAACTTTTTGCTGAGGAGTGAAAAAATGTTTGCTTATAATATAGCAGGTACAAATATAAACGTAAGAACAGAGAATAGTTATATGACTGATAGAATGAAGGATTTTCTATGTAGCAAGAATGAAAACCCAGATATATCAGTAGAGATTGACCAATGCCCCTATATAAAAAAACCTCAAGGACGAATGCTAATTGAAGATAATATAAAATGGCTTAAAAAAGATAATGGAAATGATGATGGATTTCATATATATAGCACGGATAGGGATGAAAACAATATCTTATCTCATATTGATACAAATGTAGAATGGAGTAGTGCTAATATTAAGTGTCTAAAACGTGAATATGATGATAATGCACCAAACTCATTAAAAAGGTGGTCGGATACCTTTTCATTTATGCTTACTGGTATAGTGTTCCGAAACAACCTTTTAAATCGAGGTGGAATAGTAATGCATGCATCTTCTATAGCCTTTGAGGGAAAAGGCATACTATTTACCGCACCCTCTGGGACAGGTAAGTCAACACACGTAAAACTATGGGAAAAATATTTAGGAGATGCTGTGACTGTTGTTAATGATGACACTCCTGCAATAAGATTTGAAAATGAAGAACCAATACTTTGCGGTACTCCGTGGAGTGGATCATCTGATAAATTTGTAAATCTTGAAGTTCCAATAAAGGCAATAGTGGTATTAAATCAAGCTCCACAAAATAGTATTAGAAAACTTACCATTGTTGAAGCTCTACCAATGATTATGCCAAGATGCTTTCTACCATACTTCGATAGGGGATTAATGGAGAAAGCTTATATAGTGTTAGAGAAGATTGTAAATAAAATTCCTGTTTATCATTTGGAATGCAGACCTGATAAAGAGGCAATGGAGTTGGTATATCAATGTGTGAGGTGAAAAAAATAAAATCCTGTGAAATATTCCCACTAATAAAAGAAATCCTAAGTAATGGAAATAAGGCATGGATTACTGTTACAGGTATGAGCATGTACCCATTCTTGAGGGAAGATAAAGACTGCGTTGAACTCTGTGCGTCAAGTATCAACACTATTACAAGGGGAGATATAGTCCTAATTAAAAGAGTCACAGGAGAATATATACTACATAGAGTACACCATAAACAAAAGGAGTGCTTCTATATTATAGGAGATGCACAACAATGGATAGAAGGACCACTAAAGCCTGAACAGCTTGTCGCTGTTGTAACAGCCATCAAGAGAAACAATCACCAATTTACTTGTCAGAATAAGCTGTGGAAATTTTTGGTTAGAATATGGATTAACCTTATACCACTACGGCATTTAATTCTAAAATTTGCAAAACTAATGCAACGTATTAGGAGGAAAAATGAGAATCACAAGAGAGTACAAAAGATTTCTTGAATATATAAAGTGGATTGCCTATAGTGCAAAAGTGATTAAAAAAAACTTATTTGTAATAATTTTACTTGATGCATTTACTTCCTTGGCTGGAGTGGCAATTGCAATATTTTCAAAGAATCTTATTGACAGTGCTGTCAGTGGAACAATCTCTAGAGCCATTTTTTATGCCGGGATATTTGGGGCACTGATACTTGCGAATATTGGAATAGGAGCTGCTTCTTCTGTTTTATCAGTCAGAACCTATGAAATACTTGCAAACAGCATTAGAAAACGAATGTTTTCTCGAATTACAATGACAGAGTGGATGTCAGTAACAAAGTATCATAGTGGAGATATTCTGACTAGACTTACAAGTGATGTGGGTTCAATTACTACTGGAGTAGTAGATTCAGTGCCTAGCATTATATCATTATGTATCCAGCTAATAGCAGCTTTTGGAACCTTGCTCTACTATGAACCTATGCTTGCAATATTAGCCTTTATTCTGGGCCCATTTACAGTTTTATTTAGCCGGATTTGGGGAAGAAAAATAAAAAAATTGCAAATAAAAGTGCAGGAGGCTGAAAGCGCATATAGATCCTTTATTCAAGAAGCAATAGAAAACATGATGATAATTAAGGCGTTTAGATTAGAACAGAGAAATGTTGATACTATTACTGAGCTCCATGGTATACGGCTGAATTGGGTGATGAAGAGAAATATAACAAGTGTAGTTGCAAGTACTGTGCTGGGAGTAGGCTATTGGGTAGGCTATTTCTTGGCGTTTTGTTGGGGAGCAATAAAGCTTAGCCGCGGAGCCACAACCTTTGGAACGCTAACTGCTTTTCTTCAATTGGTATCACAGGTACAAGGGCCATTTATAGGTTTGGCTAGAATGATTCCGCAAATTATTTCAGCAATGGCATCAACAGGACGGTTGATGGAAATTGAAGATTTACCAATAGAAAATATATCTACTAGAATTCCAGTAGAGTTAAAAGCAGGAATTAATCTGGAGAGCATAACATTTTCTTATAAA
>JAEZOA010000063.1 GCA_023441625.1 Bacillota bacterium | reverse complement strand
ATGCTGCACTTGGCATTAATCCAGCAAAGCTCTCCAGCAAGGTGAATTTAAATGCTAAGATATCAGATATTGCAGGAGGATTTTCAGTTGACCCAGGTGTTACAGGAGCAGGAGAAGATATCCGATTTTCAATTAATGGAGTATTTTTTGGATTCAACTCAAGTCAAACCTCCATACAAGATATTATCAATAAAGTTAATGCAAATACATCGATAAATGCAAAAATGGAGTATAATATTACAACAAACAGTTTTTCTATAAAATCCAACGGTAGTGGTGTGATGGATTCATTAGTTGTTAAGGACTCTACAGGCAATTTTATGACAGCACTTGGCGTAACAGGTAATAAGAACGGTACAGATGCAAAAGTCACCCTAAGTGATGGTACAGAGATTGTCAGATCATCAAATGTCTTTACATATGATGGGTTAACTTATGAAATTAAGCAGGATTTTACCGCTGGTACAGGTGCAGATGGGAAGGTGACAGACCCAATACAGGCTATCATTAGCACTGATACTACAAAAACTTTTGAGTATATTAAAGGATTTATAGATAAGTATAACGAATTAATTTCTAAAATTAATGAAAAGCTTACTGAAAAGCAGTACAAAGATTATCAACCACTAACTTCTGAAGAAAAAGCAGCAATGACTGAGGACCAGATAAAACAGTGGGAAACTAAGGCAAAGTCCGGTTTATTGAAAAATGATAGTATTCTATCCGGAATTGTATCCCAGCTAAGGAATGTTTTATATGATACAGTGGAGGGAGCAGGTATAAGTCTATCCTCAATTGGAATAACAACCTCATCAGATTATACACAAAAGGGTAAGCTAGAAATAAAACCGGAAAATGAAGCAAAACTAAAAGAGGCACTTGCAACTAAGTCGGAACAGATTGTAAAGCTATTTACAACTTCTTCGGATACCACTTATTATGAAGCAATAAACAGTTCTACAGCCAACAGTAAAAGGTATAAGGAATCAGGAATAGCACAAAGATTATCTGACATTATTCAAAATGCAATAAGAACTAATACAGATAGTAGCGGCTATAAGGGTACCTTATTAGAAAAAGCAGGTATTACAGGCGATCGTTCTGAATATTCGAATGTATTATTTAAAGAGATGACTGGCTTTAATTCAATTATAAATGACCTCAATAGCAGGCTCACCAGCAAGGAAAGTGCTTTATATGCTAAGTATGCTGCAATGGAATCAGCACTCAGTAAATTGAATGATCAGCAGAATTATATAACTCAGATGTTTTCTAGCGGCTCATAATTAAATAAGCAAAAATAGAGAGCACAAAACGTGCAAGGAGGACGTTGGCTAATGTTGGCAAATAAAGCTTATGATCAGTATAAAGAGAATTCTATAAAAACCGCTGCTCCAGAGGAACTTACTCTAATGCTGTTTAATGGCTTGGTAAAGTTCCTTATGCAGGCTCAAACTGCTATTGAGGCAAATAACATTGAAAAGGCAAACAATGGTATTATCAGGGCGCAGGCAATTGTAAAGGAGTTCCAAGCAACATTAGATATGAATTACGAAGTATCGGAAAACCTAGATAGTATTTATGACTATATGTATAGACGACTGGTTGAAGCAAATTTAAAGAAAGACAATACAATAATAACAGAAATTCTTGGGTATGCAAAAGACTTGAGGGATGCTTGGGCTCAGGCAATGAAAATTGCAAAACATCCGGTTCGAGAGTCAGAAGGAATTGCAAAATAAGATGTAATTTAGAGATTTAAAGGCACCACATAGGCAATTTAGGGCTTATGTGGTGTATTTATAAACTTTTAAATTGGGGGATAAAAAATGACGCCAGAGCAGTATATACAAAAGTTAATAGAAGCTTCTGAAAAGAAGTTAATTGCCCTAAGAATAATACTAGATTTAACAAAGGAACAGGCTAGTATTATTAATGAAGATTCTGTTGAAGAAATTGAAAGATTAATTAGCTTAAAGCAGGTCCAAATTGACTCAATTGATGAGCTTGATAGCGCTTTCGAAGTATATTATTCAAGGTTGAAATCGGTATTAGGTGTTGAAAGCATAGAAGATATAAAAGTGATTCAAATTAAAGGTGCGGCAGAGCTGAAGCAAATTGTAACAACTATCTTTAGTACAACTAAACAGATCCAAAGCCTTGAAATTGACAATAAAAACAGGGTGCAGGAAATATTGAGCAAATTAGGTAATGACATAAAAAGAGTTAGACAGTCTAAAATAGCAAATAATGGTTACAATGTGGCTGGTAATCTGCCAACACCATCATATTTTTTTGATACAAAAAAGTAGTATTAATTCTTATTTGCATTCTTTGCATCCTCAACACATACATCAACAAAATCGATAACCTTATTAATGTATTGGTCAGGGAACTCTAAAAAACTCTGACCATATTCTTGTGCCTTTGAGTTCCAATAATCCACAGGTACAGGGTTTTTTCTAAAATACAGCTCATATAGTAGCTTAGTGTTATCTGATGCTGATAGTTCATCCTGAGCACCATCAATAAATAAAACAGGTGTTGGAATTATTGATGGTATCTTTGGGATTATATCCATTTCTTCAGTAATTTTTGAGATTTTATTAACTGCAAAGGTTATAGTATATTTAAAGGGGATAGCAGGAAGCCAGCTTTCCGATTCAATTGCATAATCAATATAATTGTCAATTTTTGAATAAGGACTATCAGCAATAACACCTATTATACTGTCTTTATAAGGAGTTTGAGAAACAGCAGAAAGGCAGGAGGAGGCGCCAGTTGAAAAGCCCATTAAGATTATATTCTCTGTCCCTTGCTGCTTTAAATACTTTATAGCACTTAAAACATCTGTAGTTTCATTTCTACCAAAAGTAGTAATAGATCCTGCAGAGTTACCAGAACCTCTTAAATCAAAGGTCATTACATTAAGACCTTTATTAGTCAAGCCTGCTATTAGTTTAAAGGTTTCCTCGTCGAATTGTAAACGATTCTTACCATAGCTATGGACCACCAAAACTGTTGTTTTTGCGCCTTGTGAAGAGAAGAACCAGCCATTAATTTTTTCCTCTGACTCATTTGTTGTGAAACTAATATTTTTATAATTAGGGGCAATATTCGATGTTATTTGAGGTGTGGTTATTTTGCCAGGATGTGTAATTTTCCAGGCAGAAGTAATGGATACTATACATATGATAACAAAAATAAGTATTATTAAATATATAACTGCTAAAAATGTATTTTTAGGTATAATGCTCTTACGCTCTGCATAAGCAACTGTATTAAGCCTCACAGTAATCCCTCCATATTGCTATTGACTAATCTATGCCTAAGATTTATACTAGTCTGCGTCAGGCGAATAAACTATAAATCTTTGTTAAAAAAAGTGCAAACATAGTACTATTATATTTTTATTTGAGAAGAATGTAAATACAATAGGTATAATTGTAAAAACATACATACGCAATAGATGGTATTTATTTGTATATTACTGTATGCAAGCTTATTATCTGTATTTGAGTGCATAAGCAATTAGGAGGTTAAATGACAAGGGAGTATTGTAACCAATGCCCAAGGCAATGTGGCATTATCAGAAAAAAAGGATTAGGCTATTGTGGTGTTTCAGAGCAGCTGAAGGTGGCAAAGGCTTTTCTTCACATGTGGGAGGAGCCGTGTATTAGTGGTACCCAAGGATCTGGAACAGTCTTCTTTTCTGGTTGCAATCTCAAATGTGTGTTTTGTCAGAATTATGATATCAGCCAGAATAATTATGGTAAGGTTATATCAATTAAAAGACTCCAGGAGATATTTATTGAATTAATTAAAAATGGTGCACATAATATCAATCTGGTTAATCCAACTCATTATACAAATGCTATTAAGCAGGCCCTTCTTCCTTTAAAACAACAAGGAAAATTAACTGTGCCTGTTATTTACAATACAAATGGCTATGAATCAATAGAAACATTAAAAGTAATAGAGGGAATGGTGGATGTATATCTTCCAGATATGAAATATTCCTCCGATAAAACGGCATTTAAGTACTCTAAGGCTCAGAATTATCCTGAGGTGAGTAGAAAAGCCGTTATTGAAATGTATAATCAGGTGGGAAGCCCCGTATTAGACCAAGCTGGTATTATAAAGAAAGGACTTATTATCAGGCATCTAATTCTTCCTGGCCATATTAAAGAAAGTATGCATATTCTGGATTGGATAAGCGATAACTTGCCAAAAAGTGTATATATTTCCCTTATGAGTCAGTATATCCCCTATTATAATGCAGAAAAATATACTGAAATCAATCGTGGAATAACGAGACATGAGTATGAGAGAGTAGTAAATCATTTATATAAATTGGGTTTAGAAGCGGGCTATATACAGGAGCGGCAATCAGCAGATGTTCAGTATGTTCCAGACTTTAACCTTGAAGGAGTATAGTATACAAAAACAGTTATTTTGTCTTTATTGAAACTATAATAAATTAACCTAATTAGAAATTTAAATATTATTAAAATAAGTGTTGCATTATGGATAATTATGGTTTATAATTTACATTACTAGAAAACATTTACATTTTCTAGACTTCTTAATTTTTTCTTTGAGATCGTTCCGTTCTCAGTTAAACATTTCATTTGATTTCTATTTTATTATTATGTTTTATTCAATTAGACTAATGAGATATTTTTTCTCAATCAGTTGAGAATATGCGCATTTATAGTGAAAAGCATATACACTTTTTATTAACAGTTCGTCCAGCGAAGCTGGAGCACACTTGCAATGTTGGCATTCCAACTTGCGTTGATTATGCATGGAGGAAATAGTCATGCAGCAAAATTCTTTCTTTTCTAAATACAAATATATAAGGGCACTTGGGCATGGTGGATGTGGAGAAGTTTTTCTTGCAAAAAATATAATTCTAGACAATATGTGGGCTGTTAAAGAAATTACAAAGGGTGAAAAAATCTCTGTTAGTGGATACATTGAGCCTGAAATTTTAAAGCGCTTAAATCATCCTGCATTACCAAGAATATGTGATGTATATGAGGATGAAAATAAAATTTATATTGTTGAGGATTATATAGAGGGTAAATCGCTAAAACAGGAGCTAGATATAAAGGGTTGTTTTGATGAGCAAACTGTAATTGATTGGGCAATCCAGCTATGCAGTGTTTTGGAGTATTTACATTGTCAAAAACCCAACCCAATTATTTATGGTGATATGAAGCCACACAATATAATTTTAACTAATGAAGGTTTTGTAAAATTAATTGATTTTGGTATATCTGCAATGGTTTGTGAAGAAAGTGGTAAAACTATAAAAAATTATGCAGAATATGGGAGGATAAACTGCCAATCAGTAATTGCCTCCAATAAGCCCTCCTATGACACTGCATTTATTGGAACAAAGGGGTATGCAGCCCCCGAGCAATTTGTTGGAAATGGAATAAGTCGAGCAAGTGATATATATTCATTAGGAATAACATTAATTCAACTTCTAACAGGGATAGAACCTGCAAAATCACTTAATGTATTTCAAAATGAGCAGTATAAGGAATATCTTACGCCAGAGCTTTTTGAATTACTTAGAAAGTGCGTTCATCCAAATCCAGAACTGAGATACCAAACGGCAGGTATACTGATGAAGGCATTACGGCAATATAGTTTATGTACTTTCATAGATAGTGGAAATAAGGTTAATAAACTAGAAAAGTCATTAGCATTGACAAAAATTATAGCATGCACTGGAGCTAGAGGAACAGGGGTATCAACCTTAACAGCTGCAATGGCTGAATATGTAGCGAGAGGCTCAACCCCGGTGTGTATAGTTGATTTAAGTCCTTTTAGCAGATTTGAGAGAAGTATATCTGGTGCAGGATTTAAAAGAAGCCAGTCTGTTAATCCGGTAAAAGGACTATCAATTATAAAAGAGGACCTCAATTCTACATTAATGATAAAGATAAGTTCGAATCTTTACTATATCAATATGAATTATCTGATAGAAGAACTCCCTTCTAATACCTTACTATTCCACAAACAACTAGTTCAACTACAGGACAGCTTTTCCTATATATTTATTGATGCTGACCTGACAATACTAAGGGTGATTGAACCATATCTAAATCACATTTTTCTAATTTCCGATATGCTACCCTTTAACGCAGTAGAAATGGGCCAGCAATTGAAGGTGGATGGAATACTGGCAAAATGCATATCAAGAACATCCTTCATTATAAACAAATTTTATAAAGGAGAGTTAAGTACTCGAAGTATTCTGCAAAGCATGCTTGAAGAGGCCGCACCGCAGGAGCTTCAGGAACTAATTGCCTATGCAAAGGTTTTAGAAGTTCCATATGACCATAAGGTATACATAAGATGGATGTACAGTTTTTTTGGAGAACCTTTGAAATTCAAAAGTACTTTTAATGATTATTTTGGGAAAAAGCTATTAAAAATAATTGAAACCATAGTTTTACCTGAGAAGAGGAGACACTTTATATGAGCAAAAGATTAATTATAAAAACAGCTCTAATTTGCTTTGGTATTTTCTTAATACTGACTTCAATGATATTTATATATATTTTCAAACAATATCCTTTAGATTCTGAAGAGCACATTTCAGTTGTTGTTGCTGCTGTAGATATAGACGAGGGGACTATAATTAAAGAAAATCATATAACAATAAAAGAGATACAGTTATCTGCTTCAAACGCTGCAATTGCAACAGACATAAATCAAGTAATAGGAAAAAAAGCTATGTCAAAGATACAAAGAAATGATTATGTAAGGCCTCAGGTCTTATTAGTCAAGAATGAATGGTTCAAAGATGATGAGAGAATAATCGTTTTGCCTATGAGCATTGAGGAGAGGCTTGCAAATTTAATTAAAAAAGGGTCATATGTTGATATCGGACTTAAGAAGGAGTCAAGTGATATTGTAGAAACTATTTTGTATAAAGTTAGAGTAGAAGATGTACTCGATGAGACGGGAACATCTCTTGACTCAAAGTCTGGAATGAATACTAGAACAACGTACATGCAACTCATCCTTAATAAAGCTGATAGGCAAAAGATTTATACTGCAACAATGTCAGGAAAGCTGATTTATGAGCTCTACTGTGATGAAATGCAAAAACCAGCATATTAAAAATCACAATTAGCCCTCGGTAGATGAGGTATAGTAAATTTATTAATAATGGACGCGTAGCGGCTTGGAGGCTTAGATGGGAAAAATAATATCTATATGGTCAGATGTAAAAAAGTCGGGAAAATCAATAGTAACATATATGTTAGCAAATCAGATGAGGGAGATGGCTAAAAAAGATATAAAAATATTGGTTTGCTGTTTAAATTTAAAGTACAGCGCACTTTATAAGCTTTTCGACATAAATACCTCTGCTACAGGAATAGAGGATCTGGTCAATCACCAATTTTATGAAGGTGACAAGTCAGAGCTTATTTCAAGCATCATCCCTAAAAGTAATGGAGTATATTTCCTGGGAAGCTATCGGACAACAAACCCATATGCCCAAAAGAATATTGAAAAGTACACTAAATTATTTGAGGAGCTCCAAAGGAACTTCGATCTCATCATATTTGACACTGTTTCAGGCAATGAAAATATACTTACTAATATCGTACTACAAAAGGCCCATGTTATTTTGAAGCTTTTTGTTCAGGATAATGAAAGTCTAAAGGACCTTCAAGGGGTACATGAAGATGAGAGTTCCTATGCTCAAGAGACGATATATATGGTTTCAAAGTATCGAAACATTTATCCCAAAATTAGTGATATTAAACGAAGGTATAAGTTAAGTAAGGTGTTCACAATGGACTACTGCGATACGCTTCAGGAAATGAAGAATAGAGATAGCTTGCATTTATATCTTCAGCGTGAAACAAGCTGTAATAATTCAGTATTAGCTATTTCAAAGCATATTTTAGAAAACTTGGACTTAATGCCTGAAAAAAACCAAATAAAGAAAAAAACTAGGTTGCTATTCACAGATTTTAGTCTAAATAAGAGAAGGAGGGAAACTGTATGAAGACAGTTCAGAAACTGAGCCTGAGAGAGCTAATGAATTACATTGAAGAAGAATTAAGGATAAATGGATTAAATGAAATAAAAAATATACATGATGGTAAGTCCGACTTTCTTGAGGACTCAAGACAGCATCAGAAGCGTTTGGCTGTCGATGGAAGTATACAGGCAAGAGAATTTATGCTTAATAGTATATATTTCCTTTTGATCGAGAGAATAGAAATAATAAATGCGGATAATATTGATGCTTTTCTTAAGGAATATCATATAGACTACTACCAAAATATTTATACTGGTGGGGACAAGAAATGTTTGCTCAAACCAATTGATAACGAAATAATGAAACACTTAAGCAGATACTCAATTAGTCCTCAGGATGAATATGATATAAAGCTACAAAAGCTAACACAGATAATATATCAAGAGGTTTATGGCTATGGAATACTGGACGAACTTATATTTGATGTAAGCCTAAATGAAGTGGCTTGTACCAGAAGAGATTATATATGGCTTCAGTATAATGGGATAAAAAGGCATATACCAAATACTAAATTTATATTTAAAAATGAAGAGAGCTATAGAAAAGTAATTGAAAACAGACTGACATCAACGGCTCGAGAGGAAATGAATGCAGGAGCCCCCTTAATTAATGCTATTTTAAATAATGGGGCAAGAGTAACAGCGTTAAGGCCGCCCTTATCGAAATACTATGTTGTTAATATAAGACTTTTTGCATCAAAGGCGCAATTGGTCAGGTATCGTAGCAAATTTGTTGAAAATAGAATAGCTAGGATTATAGAGCTGCTAGCCAGTAAGGGTAGAAGAAACGTAGCGATAATAGGAGAACAGGGCTCTGGAAAAACGACAGCTGCTGATGAGCTTATTATTAAACAGCTTGACTCAGATATTAGCATAGGTCTGGCTGAAAACATTCATGAACTAAATATCTCCTCAAATTATCCACATAAGAATATTGTTGAGCTGCAATATACAAAGGAGTTTAAACCTTCAGATATAACAGAGATATTCTTTAGGTTAAACCGAGACATTGTAATATACGGTGAAGTGAGAAACTCCTATGAAGCCTTTGAGATGATAAAGGCGATGCTCCGGCAGGCAAGGGGAAGTCTATTTACCTTTCATTCCTCTAGTACACGTAGAATGATTCATGATCTAAGGCAGCTATTAATGCAGACGGGCTACTATACTGACTTTAGAGAGGCGCAGTTTGATGTGGCTGATGCTGTAGATTTAGTAGTACATATTAAGCTTGACAGAGAAACAGGCCAGAGATATGTATATAAAGTTTCGGAGGTTTTAGCTGAAGAAGGCAGTATGTCTTTTCAAATAAATGATCTATTTATTTTTGACAAAGAAAGAGGCAAGTATTGGGCTAATAGAAATGGATTATCAAAAGAGCAGATAATGTCCTGTATGGAGTATGAGATGACACATTCTGATGTAGAGGAGCTTCAAAAACTATTTTACCCGGATGCTACCATCAATAAAAAATACCCTATAACAAGGGAAACTAAGGATTTGGTGGGAGAACAAAGCCATGAAAAGAGTATTATATGATATGAGTAATGGACTTGCGGAAGAAATAGCAAATAGTATAACTACTGAAATTTCACCAGATAATTTATTTGACCAGTTGGTATTAAATTTTTATAAATTACAGTCCAGCATTTTAAATAATAAGATCTATTTGACACTGATTTTATTAGGAATCTTACTTATCCTAATCGGTATGTATATTTCAATATATAAAAAGCCGTTTTTAATAAATAGAAAAAAACTTGCGCTAATAAAGGGTATTAAGTATTTGAAGTTTATAGAGCTTATTACAAATAGGTTTCCTTTAAAAGTACTCTCTGGAAAGCTAAATTCTTCAATTACTTATTTCATGCTTGACAATATTGTACAAAGAAGTGTTGTTGCAGTATTGACGATAATGCTTCCAATGGTTGGGATATTGCTGTACTGCGCCATAAATTCCGGGCTGCAGCTTTGGTACGCAAAATTTATCACACTGTCTTTATGCATAATGTTACCTTATTATATATTTTCTTTGGCAGTGGATTACATGAAATACAGCATACGTCTGAAAATACCTTTACTTATAGATAGCTTCAGAAATTCCTTTATGATACATTACAGAATCAAACCAGCATTACAGGAATGTTCTTCTGATAATAATAGAATACTAGGGCAGATAATGAGAAGGGTATCAGATAGCAGTGATTTAAATTACAGCTTGTGTACTATTAGAGATAAAATTGATGATACCTGGTTTAATATCTTTGTATTACTTATTATAAATTATCGGGAAAATGGAGGAGAGTTGATTGCGCAGCTGTATAAACTAAATAGAAGTATTACCAGATATAACAATATTGAAAAAAAGAAGAATAAGAGGCTTATATGGTATGAGGTGTTTGTAATTATAGCAAGCATTTTCAGCCTTCCGACAATTATGCTAATTAATAAACTGTTATTGGGGATTGATGTGGGTTTATATTATGATGCAACTGCAGCATTTACAAAAGTAGTTATATTTTCTTTTTCTGCTTTAGTAATTGTAAGGGTGTTAAGAAGAATGTAGGGTGAGTATGTTGAACATTTTGACAATTTCGTTGATTATTACTGGAGTAGTCCTGCTTATATTAGGACTATGCATTAAGCCATTGAATAAAAAATTAAGCTTTGGTAATCGAAAAAATAAAAATACTAAATATCTATTGCTTATATTAGAAAAGCTTACATCTATACGAATAATTCAAAAGCCATTAGACTATTTAGCTAGCAATAAAACTCTTTGGACAAATAAGCTTGCCTCTAAAATATTAGATATTAGTGAGGCTGGAATCAGTTTGCAGCAACTCTATTTATTAAAAATGATATGCCTTATTCTATGTACACTTTTAGTAGTAATTATTAGTTACAGCAATATGGTTTATAAAACAAAACAAATTGTAGTAGTGTCAGAGCAAGAGCAATCAATTCTATATCAAGACAATTCATATGAGGAGTCCCAATATTTGTTGTATAAACAAATAATAGCAGAAGTGGGCAGAAATAAGCTTTCTAATGCAGATGAAGCAGAAAAAAATTATTTGGTTGAAAAAACAATTTCAAAGTATCTTAATACAGCAGATGAAAAGATACTAGATGAGAAAACACGGTGGTTTATAAAAGCCTGGAAAAAAGTTCAGGATTTAAAAGTAATTAATTATTATCATATTCTGATTATACTTTTAGCTATGCTTATACCTGAATTTTTGTTGTGCATTCGCTGGTTACTTAGAGGATGTGTTTACAAGAAGGAAATAATAAAGTTAGAATACATATTTGAGCTTTTAGCTAGGGTGGATGGTATAAAAACCCTGGACATAATTCTTGAGCTTGAGAAATCCTCTAAAGTATATTCTAAATATCTTCATGAATTTTCGGTTATGTTTCAATATGACAAAAACAGTGGTTTTAATTACTTAAAGGGTAGAAATATAAAAAGCTTATCAAAGATGGCTAATGTACTGGAAATATTCAGTTTATCAGACAAGGAATTGGCCTTGCAGGTATTGGAGAGAGAAGCAATGGAAAGAGATGAAGCTATTGTTATTACAGCAGAAGAAACAATTGATTTTATTGATATAGTGGCGTTTTTAAGTATAGTCCCCTTAGTATACGAGCTAGCTAGGCTAATGCTGAATCCAATGCTTGATATAGTCTATAGAGCATTTGAATTTATATGATTAAAGGTTTAATTTTGAACACTTTTAGGATGGAGTGAAGAAGTATGAAGCAGATCATAATAACTATTACATTACTGTCCATTGCTCTTGCGCTTATAATCGGAGTAATTGTTCCAATATTTGAGCATGGTGCAGAAACTGGCAGTGCTGCTGTCACAAAGGGGGAGGCAACAATTACGAGAATAGAGCAAGTACTAAGGTAAGAAAAGTTTGTCAAATATGGTGAGATACATCACATGGAATAGAACTGGTGTTAATCTAAACTGAAAAGTTGTAAGGATAAACGTAGAGAGGAGAACGCAATATGAAAAAAATTATTTTATCAATAGCTATGTTTGCTATAGCAATGGCACTGCTTATCGCAGTAATCCTACCGCTGGCAGATCATGGGAGAGAAAATGGTATTAAGGCAGAAGCGCAAGTTGATTCAATAGATACAAAAATTAGTAGTTTAAGTAGTTCAGTAAGGTAGTATAACTGGAGAGAGGAGAGTCTGATTGTTTACTTTTAAAATGTAACAATCACACATACTGATATGAAAAATATAATAATTGCCATTATTATGTTTGCACTATGTATAGCATTAGTAATCGGCACTGTACTGCCAGTCTCTGAACTTATAACTGATACAGGAGGGGCTGTATATGGCACTGTTAAGGAACTAAATGACAATATTAAAGCAAATTAATAAGGAGCCAGAATTTGCATGAATAAAATCTTTTCTTTTATTATAATCATTCCACTCATAGCACTTCTGTTTCTTAAAGCGATGTCTTTTTATGAATTTGATACTAAACAAAGATATATTAAAAATATCGTAGATGGGGTTGCACATAAGGTTATGATCACAGGTGTAATGACAGCTAGTGATAAAGATGAATTAATGGAAAAGCTACAAAAGTTAAGTTCTTTTGAGAATGAAAATATAACTATAAAGTGGGGGTATATGAACTTGGATGGAACTTTGACAAATCTATACCCGTATACTCTGGGAAACATACTTAATAGAGGTGAAATATTTAGTATTTATGTTCAATCAAGTGATGAAAGTAATATTTCTAGATTAGAGGCTGGTACAAATGATGAAAACAATAAACTGTTTTACAAAGCTAAGGCCATATGCAGAGTTGAAAAAAGTCAGCAGCAAGAAGATTGAAAAATCTATTGTTAATAGTAAATTAAGGGCCCTCCAGAATGCAAGAGGTGGAGGGCTTGGTACAATATTTATAGGATTAGCTGCAATACTCCTTGCATTCATAATTTTCATCAACATTGCTGATTACTTACTTTTTACATACAAAAGAAATGCTATTTCAAAAGCTATGGACTATTCTGTTACTGCTGCTGTACAGCAAATAAACAAAACTGAAAGTATAGTAGGCTTAGCAAATGGATTTGCCGAAGAAACTGGAGAGAGGGCACTCGAGGAAATTGAAATAGACATAGATATGGCGATAAGAACCTTTCTTACTGTTTTTTATTCAAACTATGAAGTAGATAATCATAATATTGATAATAGTTTATTAGTTTGTACTACTTCTATAAAGGATGGAAAACTAAATTATACAATAAAAGCAAATTCATCTGTGTATCAAGGAACATTAGAAAATTCAGCATTGATAGAGGAGAAAATCAATCAGGCTATAGTTCAGTGTTGGGCTAATACAGAAGAGAAAAGCCAAGTGTATATAAACGGAAATCCAAAGACAAATATGCTAGAAAATGGAACCTACCTATTTGCATTTATAAATGCTTTCGAAATAAAAGGTCTTTATTCTCAAAGAAAAATAAGTCTTTCAAGCTTTGCTGGGGCTAAACTTGAAAGATAGCTAATATGATAGAGATTTTTGCTAGAAAATAGAGGTATTTATTTATATGTTTTCTATGATATAATAATTTAGAGAGGGGGGCTTGAGAATAATGAAAGATGAAACATTTGAGCTGCTCACCAAAATGTATGCTGATTTCTCGTTGCAATTTAAAAACATAGATAATCGATTTACAAACGTAGAAAACCGACTTACAAAAGTAGAAAACCGACTTACAAAAGTAGAAATAAAGTTTGAAAATGAAATAAGTAAGAAGATTGACATTTTAATGGAGAACCGTAATGAGGTTAACAATCGCCTCGATATAATAGAAAATAAAATTGATATTATTTCGGAAAAAATATATAAACATGACATTGAGATAAAAGTTATAAAGGCTGCAAAATAATTTATATGAAAACAATCTAGATAGGGCAAGGTATAAACAGCGTTCTTTGATTCGGCGGGAGTTTTTATTGACTCTGAAGCTTAGACATTGTATTAAATACTTGCCCTATATTTATGTTGTAATGCTTTTTAGTGTAAAATAGTATTTAATATTATTAGAAATAAAACAGGAGTTAAAATGAAAAAATACAAAAAGGTATATATAGAGATAACTAATATTTGTAATTTAAGCTGCAATTTTTGCCCAGAAACTAAAAGACAGTTAAAGTACATGAGAAAAGAGGACTTTACACAGGTTATAAAAGAAGTGAGGCCCTATACCGATTATGTATACTTTCATTTGATGGGAGAACCTCTTTTAAACCCCGAAATAGGAAGTTTTTTAGAAATTTGCTATGAGAAGAGGCTAAAGGTGAATATAACAACAAATGGCACGTTGCTAAGCAGAGAGAAAGATGTATTACTAAACTCCCCTGCACTTAGAAAGGTTAGTATTTCACTGCATAGCTTTGAAGTAAATGAAGGAACACTGAAGTTTGAAGAGTATATGGCTAATACTACTGATTTTGTAAAGGAAGCGAGTGCTAAGGGCATAATTTGTGAGTTGAGACTCTGGAATATAGAGAGCGAAGGGATTCAAGCCAACAATACTCTAAATAATGATATCATAAAAAAGTTAGAACAGGGGCTTAATATAGATTTAAATCAGCTAACAACTTCGAAGGAGTGCAACAATATTAGGCTGAAAAACAATTTGTTTTTACAATTTGCTCAAAAATTTGAATGGCCTGATTTAGATAGGGATATTGTTGATGAAGAGGCTTTTTGCTATGGACTTAGAGATCAATTCGGAGTTCTGGTTGATGGAACAGTAGTGCCCTGCTGTTTGGATAATGAAGGGAGTATCCCACTAGGCAACCTATTTGAGAAACCTCTTGGTGAAATACTTGGAAGTGATAGGGCTCGTAAAATATATGATGGCTTTACTGGCAGAGTAGCGGTGGAAGAGCTATGTAAAAAATGCGGTTTTGCTAAAAGACATAAACGAGTGATATAATATATGATATTAACACAGCACAAGACTCTGTGAAAAATTTACCCTATTTAAGCATTGAAAGCTGTTTATATAAACGTATGAAGGAGTAATAGTAATTTGAATATTTTATCTGCCGAAGGAATTTCCAAAAGCTATAGTGAGAAAATACTATTTAATGATATATCGTTTGGAATAGGTGAAGGAGACAAAATAGGTCTCATTGGCATTAATGGAACGGGGAAAAGCACGCTTTTAAAAGTAATTGCAGGCTTGGAATCTACAGATACAGGAAGAATTATAAAAGGGAATAGTGTTAGAGTAGGCTATCTTGAACAGAATCCTGCATTTGAGGCAGGAACAACAGTGCTGCAACAGGTATTTAGAGGGCCTACGCCTATTATGGTTTTATTACGTGAATATGAGCTTGTGCTGAAAAAAAATACCGAGAATCCAGAGGATAAACAACTAGAAAAGAAAATACTTGAATTAATGCACAAGATGGATAGTTTAAATGCATGGGCAATAGAAAGTGAAGCTAAGACAATACTAACAAAACTGGGAATTGCTGACTTTGATGCCGATGTTGCCACGCTCTCAGGAGGACAGAGAAAGCGTATTGCTATGGCAGGTGCGCTAATTAATCCAACTGAATTGTTAATTCTTGATGAACCTACAAACCATATAGACAATGATTCTGTTGATTGGTTAGAGAAATACTTGAACACCAGAAGGGGTGCACTTCTCATGGTTACTCATGATAGGTATTTCCTTGAAAGGGTGGCAAATAAAATTATAGAACTCGATAATGGAAAGCTTTATTGCTATCAGGCAAATTACAGTAAGTTTTTAGAAATGAAGGCTGAGCGTGAAGAACTTGAACAGGCTTCTGAGAGAAAGAGACAGGGTTTACTTAGAACTGAATTAGAATGGATTAGAAGAGGTGCACAGGCTCGTTCTACAAAGCAAAAGGCCAGAATAGAAAGATTTGAAAAGCTTCAAGATATAAGTGCGCCAGTACAGGATGAAAATATAGAAATAGAGGTTGGTTCAACAAGGTTAGGAAGAAAAACTATTGAACTTGAAAATATAAACAAGGCTTATGGAGATAGTGTTATCATAAAAGATTTTAGCTATATTCTGCTAAGGGATGACAGAATAGGTATTATTGGGCCAAATGGTATAGGAAAGTCTACACTGCTAAGAATAATTACAGGTGAAATAAAGCCTGATTATGGCAGTGTTGCAATTGGAGAGACTGTAAAGATAGGTTTTTTTACTCAAGAGAATGTAGATATGGATCAAAATCTCCGTGTAATTGAGTATATCAGGCTGGTTGCAGAGCATATTGAAACAAAAAATGGGAGTATAAGTGCATCTCAGATGCTGGAAAGATTTTTGTTTCCGCCTAATATTCAGTGGACTCCTATTTCTAAGCTCTCTGGTGGCGAAAAGAGAAGATTATATTTACTTAGCATACTTATGGGAGCTCCAAATATACTTATACTTGATGAGCCTACAAATGATCTGGATATTCAAACCCTTACTATACTAGAAAGCTATCTTGATGAATTCCCAGGTGCAGTCATTACTGTATCTCATGATAGATATTTCTTAGATAGAATTACAACAAAGATATTTTCCTTTGAAGGTGATGGTCATATAAATAAATATGCCGGAAATTATTCTGACTATCATGATTTTACTTTAAGACAGACTGATTTACAGGATACCGTCAAAAAGCAAACTGGGGATAATAAAGACAGTAACTCGCTGAATAAAGAGGTTAGGCAGGTACAAAAAGAGAGACCAATCAAATTTACTTTTAAAGAGCAGAAGGAATTTGATGAGATAGATGATATAATAGCTAAACTAGAGAGCGATATTGATAATCTCAAAATTGAAATAGATAAGGCTTCCAGTGATTTTGAACACTTACAGGAACTTTTGGCAAAGCATGCACAACTGGAGGAGCAGCTAGAATTTCAAATGGGGCGATGGACTTATTTATATGAATTGGCTGATAAAATACAGAAAAATAAAAATGGAAAATAACAAGGAGATTAAATGGAACAATTATTTGAGACCATGCAACTAAATAAGTCACTTATTGATGCACTAAAGAAGGTTAATATCACAATACCAACTGAGATTCAGACAAAGGTTATACCAGAGGCAAAGCAGAACAAAGACTTAATAATTCAGTCTGAGACTGGAACTGGTAAAACACTTGCTTATCTGCTTCCTTTATTTGAAAAGCTTGATACTCAAAAGAGAGAAATGCAGGCTATTGTGCTTGTGCCAACACATGAGCTGGCTATACAGGTAGAGAGACAAATAGAAATGTTGTCACAGAATTCTGATTTAAAGGCAACCTCTACACCTATCATTGGGGATGTGAATATTCTTAGACAAATTGAAAAGCTTAAGCTAAAGCCACATATAATTGTGGGTACTGCTGGTAGGATACTTGAATTAATACAAAAGAAGAAAATTTCAGCACATACTATTAAAACCATTATTATAGACGAAGCAGACAGACTACTCGATGATAGCTATATTGAGGGCACAAAAGCTGTTATCAAGACTACACTCAAGGAAAGGCAGATACTTATTTGCTCTGCAAGCATATCTACTCGTACAATTGAGAGAGCAAAACTGATTATGAAGGAACCACTGATAATAAAGAGTACTCCAAAGCTGGGAGTTCCAGACACAATTGAACATATATATTTCGTTGCAGAGCAAAGGGATAAGATTGATGTATTGCGAAAGCTTGTGAGAATGATAGATCCTAAAAAGGCAATTGCTTTTTGTGGCAGCGGTAGTGACAGTGAAGAGGCAACTGAAAAGCTTAAATACCACAAGATAAACGCAGACAGTATTCATGGCTCAAACGTCAAAAAAGATAGAAAAAAGACAATGGATGATTTCAGAGCAGGAAAGCTGAAAATACTTATAGCAACAGATATCGCAGCCAGAGGTCTTGATATTGAAGGAATAACACATATATTTAATTTAGATATTCCAGAGCGGTCTATGGAGTACTTGCATAGAGCAGGTAGAACAGGCAGAAGTGGTAATAAAGGTATGACTGTATCTATAGTGACAGAACAGGAAATTGAATTTATTAGACAGTATGAGAAGGAACTCAATATAACAATAACTCCAAAGTCAATGAAAGACGGTGTTATTGTTGAATATAGAAAGGGTAAACCAGCATCAATAAATAAACAAACTGGAAAGCCAATGGGGACTCCCAAAAATACTAAACCGACTGTAGGACAAAGCCAGAAGCGAAAGCCGTCAGAAAGCAAAAGTAAAAATAAAAATAATAAAGCAGTAATATTTCGCAAACCAAAATAGAAAATACTGATTGGATAAACAATCAATAGAGGTTAAGTAGGAGGTAAATTCTATGGAAACAACGACAATTCCAAAGGCATGGGAAGGTGTGCTTGCTTCAGCAAGTTTTATACCTGTTACCAGTGTAAAATCTATTGAGCGTTATCGTGATGCCCAGTGGTCAAGGGGACTTAGTATCCATGAAACCTTTGAGATGGTATATATTAAGCATGGTGAAGGAACATTTGAAATTGATAATCAAAAAGTTCTGGTTGGTCCCAATGACATTGTTATTATAAAGCCGCATCAGCATCACAAGCTAAATGTAAACTCTGAGGGTGGCTGTGACTTCATTGTGCTTTATTTTAAATTTATGAATCAAGCTCATCATGCGCTGTCTGAGACATCCTTGGAGGATTTTATTAACTTCGTCAGCGGAAAAGAATCGGGAGCTTTCATTAAGCTGAAGGTAAGTCAAAAAAATGATATTATTGTACTGCTAAATAGAATATTAAGGGAAAAGTCAAGCGACCAGATTGGTAGTGACCTACTTAATTATCTGATGCTGATGGAATTATTCGTGCTTATATCTAGAGCGTTAAAAGCGGAATGGGAAAATAGCATTAAAAATAAGAGTCCAAAAATCAAGGAGCTTATGCAATCAGCCACTCAGTTTGTTCTGAATAATTATGAGAGAGAGATTTCAATAACTGATATTGCAAAATATGTTTTCCTTAGTCCCAGCTATTTTACAAGGGCATTTAAAGAGGAAACTGGACTAAGCCCTATGCAGTATCTTCTCAACATCAGAATTAAGCGTTCATGTGAACTGCTTGAGGAGACTGACTTAAAAGTGGGGGATATAGCACATAGTGTTGGCTTTTCAAACCAACAAAGGTTTAACGATATGTTTAAGAAACAGATAAAGATGACCCCTATGCAATATAGGAACTCGTCAAAAAACATTCATATTTAATTAAAACAACGATAAATAACAGGAAGAACACTTTTTGGGCTTATTATATAATTATTTCAAAATAATACTGCTAGAAAGTGTTCTTTTGATATTTAATAGGAGGTTAGCGTGAAAAATAGAAGCTACAAAACAAAAATAAACCGCGACCTCCATGTAATTTTTTCATTACTATTTGAGCCCAAATGTGGGCATGGAGGTTAATATGGGGATGACAATGACACAAAAAATACTTGCAGCTCATGCAGGTTTGGATTCGGTGAAGCCGGGGCAGCTTATTATGGCAAAGCTTGATATGGTTTTGGGGAATGACATAACCTCGCCAGTGGCTATTAAGGAATTTGAAAAGATGGGCTTGAACAGCGTATTTGATATTAATAAAATAGCGATTGTACCTGACCACTTTACACCAAACAAGGACATAAAATCTGCAGAGCAGGTTAAGACCTGTAGAGAGTTTTCCAAGAAAATGGGAATTGTAAACTTCTTTGAAGTGGGGCAGATGGGCGTTGAACATGCATTGCTTCCAGAAAGAGGGTTGGTAGTACCTGGTGATGTGGTTATAGGTGCTGACTCACATACCTGTACCTATGGAGCCTTGGGCGCATTTTCCACAGGAATAGGAAGTACTGATATGGCGGCTGGAATGGCAACGGGAGAGGCCTGGTTTAAGGTGCCAGAAGCAATCAAATTCGTCCTAAAGGGAAAACCCCATAAATGGGTTGGCGGTAAGGACGTAATTCTTCACATTATTGGTATGATTGGTGTTGATGGAGCATTATATAAATCAATGGAATTCACAGGGGAGGGTGCGCATGAACTCTCTATGGATGACAGATTTACTATGGCAAACATGGCAATTGAGGCAGGAGCAAAGAATGGAATATTTGAGGTTGATGAAAAGACTGAGGCGTATGTTAAAGAACACTCATTAAGGGCATATAAAATCTATAGAGCAGATGAAGATGCAGATTACTCAGAAGTATATGAAATTGATTTAGCTTCTATCAAACCAACTGTTGCATTCCCACACCTTCCTGAAAATGCTCGTACAATAGATAATGTAGGTGATATCAAAATAGATCAAGTAGTAATTGGTTCTTGTACAAACGGTAGAATTGAGGATATGAGAATTGCTGCGGAGGTATTGAAGGGCAAAAAAGTTCATGCTGATGTACGGTGTATTATTATTCCAGCAACTCAAAAGATTTGGAAACAGGCTATGAATGAAGGCTTATTTGATATATTTATAGATGCAGGGGCCGCTGTAAGTACACCTACCTGTGGACCTTGCCTTGGGGGACATATGGGAATCTTGGCAAAGGGCGAAAGAGCAGTATCCACAACTAACAGAAACTTTGTAGGGCGTATGGGACACCCAGAGAGTGAAGTTTACTTGGCAAGTCCAGCTGTTGCGGCAGCATCTGCAGTCTTAGGTAAAATTGCAGGTCCAGAACAGTTGGGATGAGATAATTGAGATATAGCTGAAACAGTTAAAAACCAATATTCAATCGTGAGGAGGCAAATAAATGAATGCTAAAGGCAAGGTTATAAAATATGGAAATAACGTTGACACCGACGTAATTATACCTGCAAGATATTTGAATACATCAGATCCTGTTGAGCTGGCAAAACATTGCATGGAGGACTTAGACGAGAGGTTTACAGCAAGAGTTCAAAAGGGTGATGTAATGGTGGCTGGCAGGAATTTTGGATGTGGTTCATCAAGAGAACATGCTCCAATTGCTATAAAAGCATCAGGAATATCCTGTGTTATAGCAGAAACCTTTGCTAGAATTTTTTATAGAAATTCTATAAATATAGGACTTCCTATTATAGAATGTCCTGAGGCGGCAGAGGATATCAAGGATGGAGATGAGGTAGAGGTGGATTTTGATAAAGGTATCATAAGAAATCTAACAACTGGTAAAACCTATCAAGGTCAGCCCTTTCCAGAGTTTATGCAAGAGTTAATTTCAGCAGATGGATTAGTTAAATACATTAGTAAATCCCTTAAGAAATAATGGTATTAGCACCGGTGAAGGTATATTTAGGTTTTTAAATTGCTTGAAATATAGCAGCAAGTACTGTTCGCTGGATTCCAGCAGGAATGGAGATGAGAGGATGAATTTTAAAATAACAGTATTACCTGGGGATGGTATAGGGCCTGATATTGTCAGAGAGGCCTTAGAAGTACTAAAGGTAATCGAACAAAAATATGGACATAGCTTTGCCCTGACAGAGGCAGATCTGGGGGGGATAGCAATTGATAAGCATGGAGTACCTCTTCCGCAGGCTACTATAGATGCTTGTAAAAATAGTGATGCCGTACTCTTAGGTGCAGTCGGTGGCTCAAAATGGGATACCCTGCCAGGAGACAAGAGGCCGGAGGCTGGCCTTTTGGGGATAAGAGCAGCATTGGGCTTATATGCAAATCTCAGACCTGCAATTATATATAGTGCATTAAAGGCTGCATCACCACTAAAATCAGATATAATAAATGATGGAATTGACATAATGGTTATTCGTGAGCTGACTGGCGGAATTTATTTCGGTAATAGAGGCCGACTTGAAACAGAGGGCGGAGAGGCTGCTTTTGATACGGAAATGTATAATAGAGCAGAGGTTGAGAGAATAGCTAGAGTTGGTTTTGAAACAGCTATGAAGAGGGGCAAAAAGCTCATGTCTGTTGACAAAGCTAATGTATTGGAAAGCTCGAGACTATGGAGACAGGTGGTTGAAGGAGTAGCAAAGGATTATCCTGAAGTAAACCTTAGTCATATGTATGTGGACAATGCAGCAATGCAGCTTGTAAGAAACCCGGCACAGTTTGATGTGGTGCTGACTAATAATATATTTGGTGATATATTATCAGATGAAGCATCAATGATTACCGGTTCAATTGGTATGCTGCCATCTGCTAGTTTAGGATCTACAAAGCTAGGATTATATGAACCGATACATGGTTCGGCACCTGACATAGCAGGTCAGGACAAAGCAAACCCAATAGCTACAATCCTTTCGGTAGCAATGCTGCTAAGACATTCTCTTAATCTAATAGAAGAAGCAGCTGCTATTGAGAAAGCAGTTGTAAAGGTTTTAGACAAGGGATATAGAACAGGAGATATAGCCTCTGAAGGAACAAAAGTCATTGGAACTAAGGAAATGGGAAAAAAAATAAGAGAAGAACTATAAATAGTTCTTCTCTTATTTTTTAGTAACATAAGCAATGTTGGCCTGCCAACTTGCGTTGTTTTCTACAGTTGAATTAATACTAATACCATATACAATTCCCATAAGAGCTGTTACATAGGTGGACCAAATAGCAAATTCACGAGCTGGAATATAAAATATATCAAATCCAGTAATTCCAATAATTATATCAGATATAACAAATAGGATTGCTCCAATAGTAGTAATCCAGTATCTTTTATTTATACTGGTCAGAGATATTGCAAAGGCTGCCATTGTACATAATAGAAAAGTGTATGCTACAACCCCAATTTTAATTACATTACTTGTCTCTGAAAATTTCATAAAGATTATGCAAAGCACACAATAAATTATGAGTAATACTGACATACTTATAACTAATCTTCGGTTAAAAACTTTAATTCTGTTAGTCCTTAGTATTTTAATAAATACGCATATAAATAGAATTTGAGCTACTCCAAAAGAAGCTATTCCTGCCAAAAAACTAGCAGAGATAGGAATTACATCCCCTAAAAACATGTCTCCTGTAAAGCACGCTATTAATCCAAGCAAAAGAAATTTGTAATAGCCAACAGGTTTTTGCCAGAGTATTTTAATTAGTACAAATACTAAAAAAGAGAAACTAATAGTTAATCTAATAGGAACTGCTGCGCTAGGGAAAATTATTGACAAAGCAAATAATAAAATCTGAGTAATAAAAAATATAACAATCATAGCTACACCTTATTTTTAACCTTCCTTTGTAATTAAACTTTCATATCGGTCTGATGTGTTAATGCCAAAGATTTATATGAATCATATTTTACCAACTTCATACAAAAAACACAATAATATGATATATTATATTTTATGGTGAGGTGATTGTATGAAGCAAATATTAGCTGTAGAAGATGACCTGGATATACAGGAATTGCTTAAAAATTTCTTAGAGGATGCAGGTTATGATGTGTCTCTGGCAGGTGACGGAGTAGAAGCAATATCCTTGTTTCAAAAGGATGTATTTGACTTGGTATTATTGGACGTAATGCTGCCTAAAATAGATGGATTTGGTGTTTGTGAATTAATTCGAAAAGAATCAAATGTACCTGTTGTAATGCTCACTGCCTTGGACAGTGAGGAGGACCAGCTTAAGGGTTTTGATTTACAAGTGGATGACTACATAACAAAACCATTTTCTATGCAGATTCTGTTGCGAAAAATTTCAGCAGTATTGAGAAGAACTATAGGGGTAGACGAACATAGAATCTCATATAAAAAAGTAATATTAGAGTTAGATAGCTATAAGTGTTACACAGATGGAAACCTAATTGAACTAACCCAACGTGAATTTGAAGTTCTAAAGGAGCTTCTAACTCATCAGGGTAAAGTGCTGACTCGCCAGATGTTACTAAATAGCTTGTGGAAATATGATTTTTGTGGAGATGAGCGAGTAGTGGATACCCATGTCAAAAATTTGCGCAAAAAATTAGGGGTTGATTATATAGAAACAATCAGAGGGGTGGGATATCGCATTGATAAAGAAAATCTATAATAGCCTTACAGCGAAAATCTTTATTATTACTAGCTTGCTACTTATCCTGTCGTGTTTTATTACATATAGTTTTATCGCCTATTTTATGCCAAAGACATATACAAATAATGTAAATTATGAACTTATTGAGCAGTCGAATATATTAAGGGATAAACTTAGTCAGACATCTCTTGAGAATAGCGGTGATTTGATTAATAACTTTATGCTTAAAAACCAAGCTGATGTAATTGTACTTAATCATAGCAACAAGCCAATCAAATTACCTACTAAGTTAGAGGATGAATTCTCTAAAATAGATGTCTCTATTGTAGCTGAAACAAGTGATTCTATAAAACAATTTACTGTTTCAGGACTGGGAACTCTTTCAATGTCAATCTCTCAGGGATATCCATTCTACTTTGCTGACTCAAATGAGCCATATACACTGGTAGTTACAGGGAATATGAAAAGTGTCAATCAAGTAACATCAGCAATGAAGGATATTATGCCTTGGTTAGTTATTGCAATTTTGACAATTTCTCTAATTGGATCATTAATATACTCTCGTTTTGTAACTCAACCTATTGTTAAAATAAGTAGAATTTCTGCAAGAATATCTAAGCTTGACTTTGATTGGTGTTGTAAGGTTGGTAGAAAAGATGAAATCGGAGTATTGGCAAACAGCTTGAATGAACTATCACATAAGCTATCAACTACTTTATCTGAATTGCAGGAAGCTAATGATGCCCTAAAAGACGATATTGACAGAGAAAGGGAATTGGAGTGTAAGAGGCTTGATTTTTTCACTGCGGTTTCTCATGAGCTTAAAACACCTATTACAGTTATAAAAGGACAATTAGAAGGAATGCTCAATAATGTAGGAGATTTCCGTAATCGTGACAAGTATCTGGCTCGTTCGATAACTGTAGCTAATAACATGGAAGTGATGGTGCAGGAAATATTAACTATATCGCGAATGGAATCCTCCAAATTCACATTGCAAAGTAAGTGCCTAGATTTTTCGAGACTTGTTCATACACAGACAGAGGAATATACCCCATTGATAGCACAAAAGGAATTAGTGCTTGAGCAGAATATTGAAGATGATATTTTTGTTATAGGAGATAAGCTGTTGCTTAAAAAGGTCATTGCAAACCTTATATCCAATGCAGCTCATTATTCTGAGACTGGTGAGACTATACTTATCGAGGCTTGTAAAATAGGAGATGAGGCTAAATTCAGTATACTAAATACTAATGCATATATTCCAGATGAAGCATTACATCGGCTTTTTGAGGCCTTTTACAGAATTGATAAATCAAGAAACAGGCAGTCTGGAGGTAGCGGGCTTGGATTATACATTGTAAAACGGATTCTAGATCAACATAATGCAAAATATAAAATTGAAAATGTTGAAGGTGGAGTAAGATTCACCTTTACGCTGCCAAGTATGGAAGTTTAGCTAAACTCCATACAAAACACAAACTTTTCACAAATTAAAATCATATTACTCTGCTATGCTAAAAAGTGTAACTACAAATAAGAGGAGAGAGAACATGATAAAACGTATAATTAGTATTTTAATGGCTGTGTTGATGATTTTTGGCACAAGTGCTTGCAGTGATGGGGGTAAAGAAAAGGTTGATGATTCATCTAAGGATAATCAAAAAGCATTGACAGTAGCTGTTAGATATACAGAAGAATATATGGAAGCGGCTGTAAGAAAATTTCAAGGGGAACACCCGGATATTAAAGTAGAGGTAAAGGGCTATTCAGCAGCAACAATAGCTACAAGTGATAAGGGGGTTGAAGAGGCAGAAGTAAAAAGGGCTAAAAAGGCCGAAGAGGATTATCGGAAAATCATAAGTACCGAATTAATGTCTGGAGATGGTGCTGATATTATAGACATAACAAGTTTATCATATAGAAAATTCATTGATAAAGATGTATTGGCAAATATGAGTGAACTGATAAAAAGTGACAGCAGCTTTGATTTGAGCATGTATCAGCGGAATATTCTCGATGCCTGTAAATACAAGGATAATTTATATATGATGCCACTAAACTTTTCTTTCAGATCTTTTTTAGCAAACAAAAACATTATAAAAAAGGAAAACCTAAATATTGACAGTAATAAATGGACATGGGAGGAGTTTCTTGCTATAGCTCAGCAAATTACAAAGGATACAAATGGTGATGGAAAACCAGACCAGTATGCTTTCCCCAAAATGGCAGCAGAAAATATATTTAAAGCTATATATATTAAGGAAGGTGCTAGTTTCGTCGATTATAGCAAAAAAGCAGCGAAATTTGATTCCAAGGAGTTTATTGAACTGTTTAATTTTGCAAGGGATTTTGCATCAAAAAAAGTATGTAGTCCGACAGTGGACATGTCTAAAATATATCAATTTACAGATCCTGGTTCTTTAGGATTTATTATTAACTATGTAGAAAGTTACAATGCTATTGAGCTTAATCAGGCTATGGTAAATGGGGAAGCAGAGATATTACATATGCCTTCATATAGTGGGGATATTAATCCAGAAGTCTTTGAACCAGGTACAACTTTTGCAATTAATAATAATTCAGAATTAAAGACAGAAGCATGGGAGTTTATTAAAATACTACTTTCTGATGAAATACAGAGCCTTGATAAAATACATCAATTTCCATTAAATTTGAAGGCGCAGGAAGAACAGGCTAAAAAGGTCATGGAGAGAGACTCTGATTTCTATAAACAAAAAGGAAGAGATGTAAAACCGGTAACCCAGGCTGATATTGATATTGTTAATAAATTCATAGGAGAATTAAAAACCATCCCTTACACAGATGCCACTACTGATCAAATTGTTTATGAGGGAGCAGAGGAATTTTTCTCTGGTAAAAAGTCCGCGGAGGAGGCTGCAAAACTCATACAAAGCAAGGTAGATATATATCTTGGTGAGTAGTTATAGAGTATCAACAAAATCAACAGGAGGAATAAGGAACATGATAAAACGTATAATTAGTATTTTAATGGCTGTGTTGATGATTATTGGCACAAGTGCCTGCAGTGATGGGGAGAAGGACAAAATAAAGGCTGATGCTTTCTCTATGACAAATGTACCTTCATATGAAGAAATTGAGATAGGTTCAAAAACCAGTATTGTCAACTATGGAATGAAGATGGGACTTAATTCGCAAAATCAGCTCCTTTTCACAGAAGCTAAGGAAAAGGAAGCATTTTGTATCATTGCTGATGAAAATGGTAAAAAGCTAGAAGAATATAAGAGCATTGCAAGAGGTTTTATATTTACTGTGGATGCACAGGATAACAGATATGTGGTTGGAGAAGAGTATACCCCTGGTAAAGAAGGGGATAAAACCAGAGAGGTTACATATAAGCTATATATATATAATTCAAAAGGAGAAGAGCAAAAAGCCTTCGACCTGGGTAAGAGGACTTATACTAATGAACAGGCAGGAATTACTGATATTGCTGTAGATAGCAGAGGTACAGTCTATATTCTGCTAGGAAGAGATAATATCGAGGTTATGGATAGAGATGGAAAGAAGGTCAGAGATATTCCAGCGGAAAAAATAGACTACATTGAAATTGATGAAGAGGACAATCTTCTTTTTGGTTCTGTAGATGGAGGGAAAAGTCGTTCATCTGTTGAAAAGCGCAATGCTAACAATGAAAAGAGTGTGTGGACAAAGGAATTGGATTCTGGGCATTTTATGCAGGAGATGAGATACAGCTATAAGGATAAGAAACTGTATATATTAACCAATAAAGGTGTATTGTCCTGTTCCTCTGAGGGCATTATAGAAGGATACATATTTGACCTTAAGCAGTCTTCCCTTTTGGATTCTGGAATTTTTATAAATGATTTTACCATTGACAGTAATAAGAATATATACATTTTAGCGTTTAAGAGTGATATGACCTCTGGGAGCTTTACAAGTACTCCTCTTTTATATAAATATACACCCAT
>JAEZOA010000058.1 GCA_023441625.1 Bacillota bacterium | reverse complement strand
TTTGGGTCTACACTTAATACACCCTTTGCAAAAGGATCTGTACGTCCTGTTTTAACTGAATTATTATCTGGCCATCCAATAGCAACAAATTTTATTGGTTTGTCAGGATGAGCCTTTTTCCATTGTTCCGCTGCTATTCTTCCCATTTCTTCTGAAACATCAGCTTCTGCAGATGTTACTTGTGGAACAGCTACCCCTGGTATATCACCGTAAAAAGTTGTTAAAATCATTCCATTTTTTAGGGCCTCTTCTGCATCTGTCTTTATATCTTCTCCCTTCCATGGTTGTATAGTCGTCATATCAAAGCCTTTTGCAACCATTTCTCTAAAGTTTAAATTTATTGTATCTGCATCTGATTTACCATCAAAGACTTCGACTTTCGCTCCATACTTTTCTTCTGCATACTTCTTAGCCCAATTTGCTTGTGCTTGATGGAAGCTATTATTTATTGCTGGAACTCCATATGCTATTTTCATCTCTGCATTTGTAGTATTTGTTGCATTTGTTGCTTCTTTTGATGTGTCAGCATCATTTGTAGCTTGTGTTCCACACCCAATCATGACTGCACCTAAAACCAACAGTGATAATAAAAATAAAATAGTCTTTTTCATTTCTTAACCCCCTTGTTTGTTTTTTTTAGCATAAATATTCAATCTACATTCATTTTAAAATTTCATATTTGAATTTTTAAAATGAATGCAGATTAAAGCCAGTTTAAAATAAATTGCTTGATGATTTAATTCTATAATTTGAATTGTTTAACGATCATTTGTAGTTGATTTGCCATTTCTAATAGTACAACGGACGATGCTGTTATTTCTTCAAGCGTCGCTGTTTGTTCTTGAAGAGCAGATGAAACATTACAACTTTCATCTGAAAAATCAGTCGCTATATCTAAAATCTTCTTACTTTTTACTTCAACATTTTTTATCTCAACAGCTATATTTTTTATTTCATTTGTAATATCTTTTATTTGTGAATCAACTTCTTCACTTGTTTCCAGCATTTTATTGAATGAGTTTCTGGCATCTTCACCCATTTGGATTCCACCTCTAACCTCATCAACTCCTACATTCATCCTGACAGAAACATCTTTTGAGTCGCTTTGTATTACATTTAAAAGTTTTGTTATTTCGTCAGTTGCATTTTTTGAACTGTCTGCAAGTTTACGAACTTCTTCAGCAACGACTGCAAAACCTTTTCCGTGTTCTCCTGCTCTTGCAGCTTCAATACTTGCATTTAAAGCAAGAAGATTTGATTGTACTGAAATATTATTAATGGTATCTATAATAATTTTAATTTCACTAGTCTTTTTTTCTAAGCTTTCACTACTACTTTGTGTTAATACTATTTTTTCTTCTATTACTTTTACCTGATTTAACATAGCATCAACTTTTGCACTTCCCTCAGTTGCAACAGATATAGCTGTTTGAGAAGCTGTTAATACCTTATTAGCCTTATCAAGCATTTTTTTATTGCTTTCATATAAATCATTAACAATATTAAAAGTTTCCTTTGTCTGTTCAGTTTGTTCTGAAGCCCCTATTGAAACAGATTGCATTGATACACCTACGTTTTCGATAGCTTTTGAGCTCTGTTCTACACTACCTTGCACTATTCCAGCAGAATGTGCTATATCATTGCTATACTTACTTATACTTCCTATAACATTGCGTAAGTTTTCAACCATTATGTTAAAAGCCCCAGCTAAGACACCTATATCATCTTTACTCTTTACATCGATTTTATTTATTTTAAGATATCCATCAGATATATTCTTTGAGTATTTAGCAAGTTTTGCTATCATACCAGCTATATACTTAGAGAATAATGTTGAAATTAAAATACTAAATATAGCCAATAAAATAATTAGTACCAATACCACTATTCCTATAAAATCAGCACGCTCATTTAGTTTCTTTTTCACAAGCTGTTGACTTGATAATTCAGTATGTATGAACTCATCAACTGATTTTTTTAAAAAATCTTGTAAACTATATTGCTTATTTTGCAGTTCAGCAACTGCAGAAACAGCTGATTTATCATCTACTAATTCTAGTATCTTTTTTGCATTTTCTATATTTGATTTGGTCATTTTTTCTACATAATTTAACTTTTCAATACTTTCTTTATCTATTACCAATTTCTTTAAACTTTTAATACTCTCTTCTGCTTCCAACAGCATTTTTTGACTGCTCTTTTTTTCATTTTCATTATTGTTAATAATTTTAGGCAAGCTATTATCACGAAAATCTTGGAATACAACAGATATATGGTTCGCATAAAAGACTGTTTGAGATATATCGTCAAATTGTTTAATTGTCGATTTCATAGAAAAATATGTAAAGACACTCATCATACTAACAAACAAAGTTATTAAAGTGAATACAGATATGAGCTTAGTTTTTAACGACTTGTTGAATATTGCTTTTATAAATATATCTTTAACGTTTAGCATATTATCAACCCCTCTAAATAATTATATCAACCAAAAATTGGTTCTTATAGAGCAACCTCCTTTTTAGTACATTATAGTTAATTACTGTGGATGGTTGTATTAGTCAATTATTACTTATGCATACACTCGTTGTTAATATTATTTACTTAAGTTAAATATATAGGAATTTAGCATTTCTTGTCAAGTATTTTTTTTACTTTTTTCTATATTTTTTTACATATTTCTATTTTACTCTACATATTCCCATATTTATTTACATGTTTCCATATTTTATTGTTATGCGATATTATTTATATATAATGATTGATGCTATCTCCCCTGCATTGAAAAATGAAGCTATCAGTGATATCTAACGGAACTTCCATACAACAAAAAATCCCCGAAGTGCTTCTTATAAGCACTTCGAGGATTCATTTTTGGAGGCGCCACCCAGATTTGAACTGGGGAATAGAGGTTTTGCAGACCTCTGCCTTACCACTTGGCTATAGCGCCGTCAAAAGTGAGACAGACCACGATTGCAATCTGTCTCTTTTGTTGGAGCGGGTTAAGAGATTCGAACTCTCGACTTTCACCTTGGCAAGGTGACACTCTACCGCTGAGTTAAACCCGCGAATGGTGCCCAGAGCCGGAATCGAACCAGCGACACGGGGATTTTCAGTCCCCTGCTCTACCGGCTGAGCTATCTGGGCAAATTGGCGACCCGGAACGGGCTCGAACCGTCGACCTCCAGCGTGACAGGCTGGCATTCTAACCAACTGAACTACCGGGCCAATTTGTGTCTTTCACGGAAATGGTGGGAACTATAGGGCTCGAACCTATGACCCTCTGCTTGTAAGGCAGATGCTCTCCCAGCTGAGCTAAGCTCCCAAGGTTATTTCCGTGAGCGACAATTGATAGTATACAAAAAGATTCTTCTAAAGTCAATACTTTTATTCGTATTTTTTTAAAATTATTATTAATAAACTTTATAATACTCTTTAATGCTTTAAAATTCTATACAATGTTATTTTTTTATTTCAGCAATAAGCATCTCAATATCTTGATGTGTAAAATTATATTTAGTATTGCAGAAATGGCATTGCAGCTCTGCACCTTTACCATCCTCAAGTATTTCAAGGAGATCATTCTTTCCAATGCTTATTAAATTTCTCTCCATTCTTTCTCTTGTGCAGTTGCACTGAAAATTACAAGGTACTTTTTCAATAAACTTTGGTTCCATTTCCTCCAAAAGCATCTCTAGAATCTGTTCTGGGGATGTTCCTTGGGCTAACAACTTAGATATCGGTGGGAATCCAATTAGACGTTTCTCGAGCTTTTCAACAGTCTCCTCTTCCGCCCCAGGCATAAGCTGTATAATGAAGCCACCTGCACTCAATACACCAGTAGCATCTACTAATACGCCTAAAGCAACTGTAGATGGTACTTGCTCGGAAGTAGCAAAGTAATAAGTCAAATCATCTGCAATTTCACCGGAAACCAGATCAGCATATCCAATATATGGCTCTTTAAGCCCCATATCTTTTATTACATTAATATATCCGAAACCAACTGCTGTTCTTATATCTAACTTACCACGATCATTTAGAGGCAAATCAACATTTGGGTTGTATACATATCCTTTTACGTCTGCATTAGAGTCAGCTGTAACTACTATTCCCCCAAGCGGACCATCACCCTTAATTTGAATAGTAAGCTTGTCTTTTTCGCCTTTTAACATTCTAGACATCATTCCAGCAGCCGTAAGAGTCCTACCCAATGCAGCTGTGGCTATCGGTGACAACTCATGTATTTTAGAGGCTTTATCTACAAGTTCAGTAGTAATTGTTGCAAAAGCCCTTACCGTACCCTGTGCCGCTGTTGCTCGTACGATGTAATCCTTCATTATTCCTCCATTCTCCTCATGCTTCTTGGATAATATTTTTTCATTCACTTGTATTCTTTAAAATATTGAAAACCCCGATATATATAATATATCGGGGTAATAATGGCTACTTTAGTATATAGTTAAAGCAAACCTTATGCTCTCTGAACGTTTGCAGCCTGAGGACCTTTAGCTCCTTCAACAACATCAAATACTACTTCTGAGCCTTCCTCAAGTGTCTTGTATCCATCCATTGTGATTGCTGAAAAATGAACAAAAACGTCATTTCCGCCATCTCTTTCGATAAATCCAAAGCCTTTTTCAGCATTAAACCATTTAACTCTTCCCTTTTCCATCGATCAATTCCTCCTGAAATATAACAAACTTGTTTGTGCGACATTATCGCATTCTTCTAACAACATATAGAATATTAACATATATCTCGTCAACTGTCAAATGATATTTAATAAATGTTATTTCTCTATACCCTTTCAAACCCTTAATCAAAGTTTTATTGTACCACTTTTATATTTAATTATTCTTATACCGTTTACACTAAACCTTTTTGCATATATAGAAATTTCTCTGGCTATTTGCAGATGCTTTTTTCAGTTTCAACTCGCCATATGTGTCAATATACTCCAAATTTGAGCTATCTATAAAACTCCTTATCTCATCATGCGTATATGCTCTTTCAAAATGAGTTTCATCAAATCTCGCATAAAATTCATCTTGCTTTACAAAAAACGTAAGATCAAATCTAGCTTTTTTTGTTTTAGGGTTATAGTCGTTTTCCCAAATGTATGTAACATCTTCGCCTATTTCATAAAAAAGATTGTTTGAGAAAGTACCTTCAAATTTAAACTGTGTATTAACATCAAAAATAAATAATCCACCTGGATTTAAATAATTCTCAACCAGTTTGAACAGTTTATGTATTTGAGAATATTTAGTAAGATAATTAAAGCTATCAAGCAAGCAAACTATTACATCAACTGTACCAAAGAGCTCAAAATTACACATATCTTGATTTAGAAATAGTATATCCAGACCCTTTTGTTCAGCCTTTTCATGTGCACAGTCAAGCATTTCAGTGGATAAGTCTAAACAAATCATTTCATACCCTCTCTGTGCCATTTCTATTCCAAAGCTACCTGTACCACATCCTAGCTCCAGTATCATAGAGGCTTTTACTTTATGCCTTTTAAGAATACTCTCCACATAGTCGGCCCATTTCTTATAATCTATATCAAGAGTTAATTTATCATATACATATGCAAAATTATTATAAATAACACACACATCCTTGTTTTTTGTTTTTATTCTACCACAAATACAGCTCTTACTCCACAATTCACTAAATAACTATGAAAGCCAGCAAACTATATCTGCTGGCCTTCTTGAAGCTGTGTCTTCTTTCGCTTATTTACTAATCCTCCAATTCGTCCAGTTTCTTTTGGACTCAGGCTTTTCCAGCCATCCTTGATAACCTTATCTATCAAGCCAAGTTCACGTGCAATTTCGTACTTTACCTTCTCATTCTCATCCATGCATAACCCTCCATAAGCCTAAGCAAACTCATAAGTATTGTTGGATAAACAAAATTCTTGGCTTTAGGTAGAGTTTTGACTCCATCTGAAGTTTAGAATTCGTTATCCAGAGTCGTATCGCCGCTTATCCCACACATAATAAAAGTGGGGGTATTAGCGGAGGTAGACATCGGATAAATCTCAACACAACATATATTTATATTGGTATTATGTGGATAATTTTTAAATTTTATACCTTGATTTAAATATTTTTGTCTCAAAACTGCTATATTCCATATCACAAAGCTTTACTATTTACTGTTAAGTACCTCTATAGCCTTTTGAAGCTGTAAATCGTCTTCTCGCGGAATAGCAGAAGAAGACACATCTTTGTATTTGTCATTTAGATTAACCTCTATATCGGGCTTTATACCCTCTCCATGGATACATACACCAGATGGTGTAAAGTATCTAGCTATTGTAAGCTTTAAACCAGTTCCGTCATCGAAACCATAGGTTGACTGTACTAACCCTTTTCCGAAGGTTTTTGTTCCTACAAGAGTCCCTTTCTTAAAATCCTTAATAGCTCCAGCAAGTATTTCTGATGCACTAGCACTATTCCCATTTGTTAACACAACAATAGGAATATCGAGCTGAGTATCATCAGATGTTTGTACTTCCTTCTTTCCCTTTCTATCTTCAGTATAAACAATTGTTCCCTTTGGGAGGATTCTATCTGCCAAGTCTACAACTTCGTTATACAGCCCTCCTGGGTTATCTCTAACATCGATAATAAGAGATTTCGCACCATTATCCACCAGCTTATTTAACTGATTTATAAAATTCTTGCTTATATTCTCATCAAACATTTTTATTTTTATATATGCTATGTCGTTATCTAGCATTTCACTTCGAATATTTAATTTTGCTATTATCTTCTTTCTAACAACTGTCACGTCTATTGTACTATTTTCTGACTCTCTTAAAATTGTCAACACTGTCTCAGTATTTTCCGGACCTTTTATCATATTAGCAACAAGTGTCTCATCCTTTATTCCAGTTATGTCCTTTCCATCAATTTTGAGTATTTTATCACCTTGCTTAATGCCAGCATCCTTTGCAGGCGAATCATCAAAGGGTTCTAACACAGTTATAATTCCATTCTTATCAAGTGTAATAGGCAATCCTACACCTACATACTCGTTTTCAGTTGTTCTTTGCATATCCATGAAATACTTCATCTGCTCCTTATTATAATAAACTGTATAAGGATCCTTAAGTGAATCAGTCATGCCAGTTATAGCACCTTCGACTAAATTATTTATGTCTATATCTTCGTAAAACGAGTTTTGGAGAATACTCCTTGCTTCATTAAATTTCACAATAGTTTCTCTGCTTACACTGTTTTTATCAAATAGTAAGGAATATTCGGCTTTAATATAATTAAGACCCATAAATAACAGTGCAGATATTGCAAAAGTGATTATTGCAGTCATTGCAATAATTCCTGCTAAATGCTTAGAATCCAACTCTTTTTTAATAAATTTCAAGATAACACACCCTTTACACTCAACTTTTTTACTTTCAATTATTAATTCTACATTATATATTGATATGCTTAAAAACATAATATTAAACCCGCATTTTTATGCGGGTTTATATTTTTGTGAAACGAATACCACACGTTCTACGTGTGGTTCCAAAAAGCTTATAGCTTTGAGTGGAAAATAAAATCCTCCTTTGTTAAAATAATTGCAGGTTTGCCAACCGCATTTAAAAAAACAAAGGAGG
>JAEZOA010000033.1 GCA_023441625.1 Bacillota bacterium | reverse complement strand
TAGCTCAATGGTAGAGCACACGGCTGTTAACCGTGGGGTTGTAGGTTCGAGCCCTACTCGGGGAGTTAAACTTACCAAGTTCAATTAACTTAAAACTTTAGTTCTTGACGTATATTAGGTAGGTTGTTATAATATAATAGCTATACAAAGTAAATCAATATATGGCGACATAGCCAAGCGGTAAGGCATGGGTCTGCAACACCCTGATCACCAGTTCAAATCTGGTTGTCGCCTCTCTTAACTGATCTCTAAACCTTTAAGTATAAGGGTTTAGAGATTTTTTTGTTTGCTCGGATAATATGGTGTAGGTAGGTGTAAGCTATTTAACTAATGAAACTCTGAGGCGTTATCTTCCCCTCCGGATAGAGAGCTTTTATGTATTCAGCTTTTTATGAAGAAATAAAGTATACACCAAAAAAGGAAGAATTAGCTAATGCACTTCTTGAATATCCCTTTGCCTTCTGTGCTGCTTTTATGGCTTGGCCGAAAGCCTTAAAATTGTATTTCACTTTTTCTTGTTTCATTATTATTTCACCCTATTACATTTTACCGTTCATCTTTTTGCTATGCATATGAGTACATACATTATACCATCGACAGTAATAGAGATAATATAAACGGTGATTAATAAATTATTTGACTTCCATATTGACTTGCAGATAAAAACTTGATAAAATAATGAAAATAAATTCAATGAAAATTAATTTAATGAATGGGGGTGTATGTAATGACAAAAAGAGAAGAACAAAAAGAAAAACGGCGACAAGATATTTTAAGAGCAGGTCTTAATCTTTTCGCTTGCAAAGGTTATGAAGCAACTAAAATAAATGATATTGCAGAGGAAGCAGGAATGAGCCTTGGCTTACTATATCATTATTTTGAATCTGTAGAGATTTTACATGAAGAATTGATTAACATTGCATTAGCAGGACGTACAGGACAATATTTCCCTCAATATGATAATCCTTTAGATTACTTTGTAAAATCAGCAAATCATATTTTAGATGTAGTAAAATCAGACCATGATTATGCGAAATATTTTGTACTGATGAAACAGGCACAGCGCAATCAAAATATACCAATCCATATGAAAGAAAAACTGGAACAAAACGATATTATTGATAAATCAATTGTTACTATTGAAGAAGGTCAACGTCAAGGAATTATTCGCAATGGAAATCCTATGGCTTTAGCAATGACATTTTGGCTTTCCATACAGGCATATGTGGAAATGATTGCCCTTAATCCTAATATACCATACCCGGAAGCTAACTGGTTTGTTGATATACTAAGAGCAAGTAATAACTACGAAAAATAGTACAAATTTCAAGGAGGAACAATATGATTCTGGAGAAAAATAATTATGACAAAAACGCACTTCAAAATAAAATCGTGTTGATAACAGGTGGTGGCGGTGGAATAGGCATTGAGGCATCACGGGCTTTTGCCTACATGGGCGCTCATGTAATCATTGCGGAAATAGATGTTGACAGAGGAAAGCAGGCACAAAAACTGATAAATGAGGAAAGCCTTAATGGAACCGTAGATTTTTTTCAGATTGACATTACAGATGAAAAACAGATTGATAAATTATACGAGCATATTATTGACAAATACACGCGTCTTGATGTTCTAATCAATAACGCCGCAGTTGTTCCTATGGGAGCGATTGACGCGGTTTCAATATCCGATTGGGATTTAAGCTATGCTGTGAACTTGAGAGCACCTGTCCTATTGACGAAAAAATTTCTTCCTTCCATGAGGGACACAGGCGGGATTATTGTCTTTGTACCATCAGCGGCTCCAAATCCGTATATGTCGGCTTATGAAATATTCAAAACCGCGCAGGTGGAGTTTTGCAATACCTTATGTGAAGAAATTGACGGAACGGGCATTATAGCATACTCAATAGCCCCCGGATTTGTAAAAACAGATACCGCTGTTAAAGCAGTTGAAATTGTGGCAGCTTCATTAGGAATTACAACAGAAGATTTTTACAAATCACTTGAAGAACTAATTACTGATGCCGAAATTGCAGGGGTAGGCTATGCCGTTTCTGTTGTAAAAGCAAAACAGTATAACGGAAAAGAAATTATGTCCTATCAAGTGTTGATGGAAAGTGGCTTAATTAGCGATGGCAAGGAAAAATTAAATAGTGCGCAAACACAGGTTGATTTTGATCATTTGTCATTTCTATTTAAGAGTATTGCAGATGTTTTTTTTGATCAATATCAAAATTGGCAGAAGAAAAAACTGTTTCAAAAACAGTTTATACTTTCCGACTTCAAAAAACAAATGGGGCTGCCTGCTGAGAGTTTCAAAATACAACTTGAAGCCCTGCAAGGTCAGATTCACAATAAAGAGTGGGGCAACTTTTTGGGTAGCAAAGAGATGTTTATAAAGTGGCAGTGTTTTTATGAACATCAAATTAAACTGCTACAAGGTTATGAAAAGAATGCGGCACAGTTGGCTAGCGATACAAAACTTTTAAATAGTTGGATTGGGACTCTACAAGAAATAATTGGTGAATTAATTTAATGATTAATCTATGCTACACCAACGAAATGCATTAAGAAAAAGTTTATAATACACGGAGTATCTTCACATGCCATTTATACGAATTACAGGATTGAGTAGAAATTCAATATAGTATTCAACTGGAATGCATACGCCATTTAAATAAGTGTAAAGATTACACATTTAGATTATGATTACAAAAATGATACATTAAAATAGATTTCAATAAACTTACCATTCATATTGGCAATAAATAGTAAGGAGTACATAATTTTGAAGAAAGCATTAGTGGCTATGAAAAGAGATAGTAAGCATTTCTGATATAACAGAGAAAAGTTGGTTGGTGAAAACTTTATTGTAAGAATGTTGAACTAGTCATGGAGCCGTTTACCGACTACATTGTATAGGCTACACTGGGTACGCCATTACAGCGTCAGAGTATTAGTTCTATTCCATACTGGTTAAGATCTGTATTTGAAGTATAGATAAATTAAAGTGGTAACACGAAGCTTACGCTCTCGTCCTTGAAATATAAGTAAAGGAGGGAGCTTTTTAGTACAATTAATTAACCATTTTACCGATATTTGGACATGAAATCAGCAGAACAATTAATCAATACCGGGGTTATAAACATGATGACGAGAAATGTTTTTGGACTGATACATATTATTACAGCAGAGATGAAATGGAAGAGTTGTATAAAAGAAATGGATTAGAAGTAATTGAACATTTTGCACAAGATGGAAGATCCCCATTGTTGAGAGAGAAAGTAGAGCCTTCAATGCAACTGAATTTAATGTTAATGCAATTATCATTATAGTATATGTCGTGAAAAATCAGTATTAGGAGCAAGTAACCATGTTATTATAAGCAGGAAGAAAATAAGTATTATACAAGTCTTTATTTTATAGTATTTATGTTCTTATAGATTGAAAACCCTCCATTATGTTTAATTTATTTATGTAATGTTACAGTAAAACGATAAAAAGTAAATTCGGAACTGTCCTCCAGACGGCACTTGTAACGTTATTCAGAGATTTTATAAAAGCTTGACTTTCATTGGAATAATTTAAATTAATTATTTTCAATTTTTTATATTTAATTGCAATATTTTATATGTCTATTGGATGTTGTAATTGAAAGGAGGATTTTATGAAAAAGAACATAGTCCGCGCTAAGGATGAAATAGACAATACTATTGAAAAATACTCAAACACAATTTATAAAGTTGCATTCGCCTATACAAAAAATAAAACAATTTCAGAAGATATATTACAGGATGTACTAATTAAGTTTATGACTGATTCAACTAACTTTCATGA
>JAEZOA010000022.1 GCA_023441625.1 Bacillota bacterium | reverse complement strand
GACAGACTGCAATATGCATTTCCATATTAACTGCAATTTATATAAAAAGTCAAATGAACCGTCTTACAGTAATGTGTGGAACAGCTGTTGCTGGAGCGGCTGGAGCAGCTGCTGCAACAGCATATTTACTTGGAGGAGGCTTGGAGGAAGCTGAAAATGCGATAAATACTGTTATTGGAAGCATTGGAGGTATGCTTTGTGATGGTGCAAAGGAAAGCTGTGCCTTTAAAGTTAGCTTTGCGGCAGAATGTGCAGTGTTAAGTGGAAATATGGCTGTAAATAAAACAGGTATACGGGTGGGTAGTGGCATTATTACAGATAATATAGATGAAAATATTCGAAATATCGGTCTCATAAATGATTTGGGCATGAAGGAAGCAGACAACATAATGTTAGAAATTCTCAGCACACAGAGAAAGTAGAAATTTTATAATTTTTGTTATAAAATAGTAAGTATGTGAAATTTAGAAGGAGTGTTAGAGGATGATAAAGGGAACACCAGAGTATATAAAGTTAATGAATAGAAATACGGTTCTTTCGCTGATTGTTAAGGAAAAATCAATATCCAGGGCTATGATTTCAACTCTTACTAATTTGAGTAAGTCAACTGTTTCATCAATTGTTGAAGAATTACTGGGTGAAAATATTATTAGAGAAAAAGGGGAAGGTCTTTCAACAAAACTTGGTGGAAGAAAGCCGATAGAACTGGTGTTTAACCCATCTGCTGGATATATTGTCGGTATTGATATAGGTGCGACTAAAAGCATCTGTGTAATATCTGATTTATCAGGAAAAATATTATTAAAAGAGATAATACAGAAAGAAATTTGCGATGACTGCATTTATTTAAATCAAATAATAAAAATAGTAAGGGAAATGACAGCGAAGCTTGGTATAGAGGATAAACTAATAGGAATTGGAGTAGGTATTCCTGGTACCACAGACATTACAAATGGTATAGCTAGATTTGTTCCTAAGCTTAATTGGGTAGACTATCCTATTCGTGATGTACTCGAAAAAGAGTTTGGTTTAGATGTTTTTATTGATAATGATGTTAATATGGCTGTTTTCGGAGAAAAATGGCTGGGTGTGGGAAAAGAATACAATAATTGTGTATTTATATCTATTGGAGATGGTATTGGAAGTGGAATCATAATAGATAACAAAATTTACAGGGGTCATAATTATACAGGTGGGGAAATCGGATACCTTGTACTGTCAAAGGAAGCGCTCGAAACTGAAAGGTATACACCTGATGCTTATGGATATTTTGAATGTGTTGCCTCTGGAAGTGCTATCGAAAGAAAAGTTGGAATAAGTTGCAAGGAGGTTTTTGAAAAAGCCTCTCGTAACGATATAGAGTGTATTGAAGCAGTAAATGAAATGATCGAATATCTAAGTATGGGAATTGCAAATATTGTAAGTGTGCTCAGTCCCCAATCGGTAATTATAGGTGGTGGTGTTTCAAAGGCTGGACTGGGTTTGTTGTTGTCAATCAGAAAAGAAGTATCCAGACTTACTCCTGTTAAAACAGAGATTGTTCTTTCTGAGCTGGAGGAAAATGCAGGTGTAATGGGGTGCGTTGGCACTGTATTGGCTAATAAATATGGAATTAGCTTTTATTAAGGAGGAATTCTATGTATACAAGAGAATATGTTGAACAAATGGATGGTACACATTTTCCCGGTAAAACTTTTCAGGAATGTGTACTGGCTCCGATATTTGATACTCAAAAGAATTATTATGCAAAGTCTTTTATACAAATCAGTAAGGCTCATGCTGTAATGCTATATGAACAAAAAATAATTACATTAAAAGAGGCAAATAGTATATTGTCCGGATTAAAAGAAATCGATTTAATGGACATGAGCGATAGAGAATATGATCCTTTCTATGAAGATATGTTTTTTATGATCGAGCATGAACTTGAGAACTTAATTGGTAAGGATACAGCCGGAAGATTGCATATTGCAAGAAGCAGGAATGATATAGACATATGTGAATTCCGTATGGTACTCAGGGAAAAAGTTCTTCAAGTTATGCAGGTTTTGAATGTTTTTAGACAAGTATTACTTTCTATAGCAAAGGAAAATATAAATACTGTTATGCCTGCTTATACTCATACTCAGCCGGCACAGCCTACAACTCTTGCCCATTATATTCTTGCATATCAGGATTCGTTAGAGCGAGATTTTGACAGACTTGTACATTTACTAAGAACAATTAACATAAGTCCCCTTGGTGCTGCAGCTATTACAACTACAGGGTTTCCAATTAACAGACATAGAACTGCTGAATTATTAGGTTTTCACGGACTAGTTGAAAACTCTTATGATAGTATTGCAGGTTGTGATTATCTTACAGAATGTGCATCAGCTCTCATGATTATGAACACCAGTTTATCAAGATTTATGAAAGATACCTTAGATTATTGTACTAAGGAGTTCAATGTATTTTATTTATCTGATCCTTATGTTCAAGTCAGCAGTATAATGCCTCAAAAAAGAAATCCGTCCTCTCTTGAGCAAACCAGACCTGCTATAAGTAAAGCTATCGCCGAATCAAAATGTGTTTTTGATATACTTCATAATACGCCTTTTGGCGATATAGTTGATACTGAAGAACAATTACAGCCTCATTTGTATGACTCAATAAAATATACAATCAGAGCATTTAAAATGCTAAGTTCTGTTTTTGCAACCTTACAGGTAAATAAGGATGTTTTGTTTGATAGAGCACATGAGGGATTTATTACAGCAACCGAATTAGCAGATATATTAGTTAGAGAAAAGGGCTTATCCTTCCGACATAGCCATAAGATTACCAGTACAATTGTGAAGTATATGGTTAAACATAATAAAAAGGCACAGGATATAACTCCTCAAATAATAGCAGATATTTCAGAAGAGATACTTGGAAGTGCTATAGATTTAGAAGTTGCTGAAATAGAAAAGGCACTTGACCCTGTTAACTTTGTTAACGTCAGAACTGTTACAGGTGGTCCTGCTCCTATTGAAACAGAAAGAATGCTGGAAAATAGCTTAAAAGCATTTGAAAGAAATCAGCAGTTATTTAATGAATATATTGAAAGCTTAAAAGCATCTGATGAAAAATTGGCAGAGGCAGTAGCTAATATCATTTCCTGAGTTTCGTACATTGAAAATACAATATTTAGATCTTGCCGCACAATAACTATCCATTTTTCATAATGTTGTAAACAACTGATTTTATGATTAAGCACAGTAGTTGTGCGGCTTTTATTTTTATTAAACAGAATTTGGTATCAGAAGCTTAACGAGAAGGTATTTTGATGGACGATTCAATAAAAGCTTGTATTAAAGGAAAAAGTGAACTTGTAAAATTTTAACGATGCCATATTTTAAGATATATAGTATAATATAATACAAAATTCGACAAATAGGAGGAGTTTATGCTGAAATTTAAGAGTATTAAAACTGAGTTGCTTTTATTTTTTGGAATATTGATTTTTGTTATGTGTATTGGACTTGGTACTATTGCGTACTTTACAGCATCGGATGCACTGTCGTCAAATATTGATGAATCTCTTATGCTAGTAACTCATGAGGCTACAGATGTTATTTCTAGCAGAATTGAAAATCAGTTGGATGTACTGGAAGCTTATGCTCAGATGGATACAATAAAGGATACAAATGTACCGTTACATGAAAAAATTGAGTTTCTTAAAATGGAAGCTAAAAGAAATGGACATTTGTGGATGAGTTATATTGATGCTGATGCCAATGGTTACACGACTTTGGACAATACTGCAAATGTAGAAGATCTGGATTATTTTAAGAAGGCCATTTCTGGACAGCGTGCAGTTTCTGACCCTTTTATTAGCGAGATAACAAATGACATGATAGTTTCATATGCAGTACCTATTATAGATAAAAACGGGAATACAGTAGGAGTTCTGGCTTCTGTGCGTGATGGCTATGAGTTAAGCGATATGATTAGTGATATTACATATGTAGAAGGTTCATCAGCCTATATGGTTAATAAGGAAGGTACTAATATTGCCAATACTAACAAAAGCCTTGTTCTTAATAAGTACAATGCATTTAATGAAGTTAAAGAGAACCCATCCCTTGAACAAATGTTAGTAGTTATGCGGAAAATGATAGAAGGAAAGACAGGAGTAGGTGAGTATACATTTGAGGGTATAACTAAATATATGGGTTATGCACCTGTAAGCGGTACTGACTGGTCGCTGGCTATAACCTCACCCAAAGCTGTATCTATGTCAAAGGTCCAAAAGCTATTATTGTCTATGATGGCAGTTTCAGTTGTGTTTCTCTTAATAAGTTTATTAGCTACACTGCTTATTGCCAGAAACTTTTGCAGGCCGATAAAGGTTGCTTCTGATTATCTAAAGATTTTAGCTGAGGGAGATTTTTCAAAAGAAATAGCAAATAAATACATGAAAAAAAATGATGAAATTGGTGTGTTGGCTAAATCTATAAACTCTATGCAAACATCAGTACGGAATATTGTTAAGGATGTTAAAAATGAATCATCAGATGTCAGTCAGATGCTCACAAATATTAATGCTGAGTTGGAAGAACTCAACAAAAACATAGAGGAAATATCTGCTACTACTGAAGAAATGTCAGCAGGAACAGAAGAGACTGCTGCTTCCACAGAAGAGATGAATGCTACTGTCGGAGAGATAGAAGCAGCAATAGAGTCTATTGCTTCAAAAGCACAGGAAGGCATAATTACAGTAAACAATGTAAGCACTATGTCCTATCAGATGAAGGAAAATGCATTGACATCAAAGACAAGTGCCATGGAAATATATTTAAGAAATAAGGAAGAATTACAAAAAGCTATTGAACAATCAAAAGCGGTAAATCAGATAAATATACTTTCAGAGTCAATACTCGAGATAACCTCTCAAACAAATCTTTTGGCGTTAAACGCAACAATTGAGGCAGCACGGGCAGGAGAGGCAGGGAAAGGTTTTGCAGTTGTTGCTGATGAAATAAGAAAATTGGCTGAGGGCTCAAAGTCAACAGTATCAAGTATTCAAGAAGTAGCAAGTGTTATTTTGGAAGCTGTACAGGTTCTATCAAGTAGCTCTGGAGAAATCATGGATTTTATTGATAAAAAGGTCATGAAAGATTATGAGTATTTGGTTAGTTCGAGTGAGCAATATAATGAAAGTTCAGATAATATAAGCGATATTGTAAGTGATTTTAGTGCTACTTCAGAAGAATTGCTTGCCTCCATGCAAAATATGGTGAAGGCAATTGATGAAATATCAAGTTCAGCATATGAAGAGGCTCAGGGGGCATCCAATATTGCAAACGGTGCGGCATTGATTACACAAATGTCCAATGTAGTAAAAGAAAATGCAGATTTGGCAAATGAAAAGTCAAACAAGCTGATCAAGCTTGTTTCAAAATTCAAAGTATAAATAACACAATAAAGACACTGATGCATATTTAACTAGATTTATGTTATTGCTTTAATTTATATAGGCGGAATAAAAAGTCAATGGGCACAAAGTAATTAACTTATTGTGTCAGTTGACTTTTTATTATGGTTCTATTCATTAATCATTGAAAAAATAATAGCTCCAGCCGGAATATCAAATGTTCTGCCAAAAAATCCAACTACAAATGCCAGTGCCATTGTTATAAAAATGTATATATATGGTTTGTGATTATTTATCGGAGGGCTATGTGTTAGCTTATCATCAGTTTTTAAAGTATCGGTATTCATCTTTGAATCAGTTTGAAATATATCTGTCCATTGTTTCAATAATTGTTGCACTTGAAATAGCAAGACGTTACATAGGTAAAATTCTACCTATTATATCGATTTAATTTATACTTTATGCATTACTTGGAATCATCTCAGCGGCGTGTTTAAAACAGTTAAATTCTCTATAGAGAGAATAGCTCCTTATTTATATACCTCATCTGATGGTATATATGTTTTCCAGCAGCAATTCTGTATTATATAACTTTATCTATGTCAGTCTATGTTGAAGCAATAAAAAACAAATTCCTATACCACCTAAATAGAAACACGAAAGTTATTTACAAGCAGAATAAAAACTGCCAGCAGGTTACACCTACTGGCAGTTTTTTTAAAATTGTCTACTTGACAGGGAGCGGTTCACATTGTGACAGCCCCTGGTACTAATTTATTTTATAATGTATTACTGCTTCTGTGAAAGAATATTTACGAACATACGGTAAGCACCTGGTGCCATAGCCTGCTGGAGCTGACGATACCAAACTATTGAAGTATAAGTGTAAACACCCTTACCATAGTTAGTTGTCAACCACTGTCCGTCTTGTACTATATCAGAGCCCTTATCAATTGCTGAAACGAGCTTAGTGTACTTTGGATCTGCTTCTGAAATGTTATATATACTACGTTCCTGTACCCAACCATCCCAGTCAGATTCAACTATCTTGTTTGGAGTGCTAAATACTTTGTTCTTTGGATCAAGAATAGTCATCTTAGCATCTTCTTCAACTACACGCCATGTAAGAGTAGGTGAACCTATCTTTAATGGATATGGAGCGAAGCTAGGTTGCCATTTATCTGCTGCACTATTCTGGCTGTAGTTAACAACTAGGTTACCACCTTTTTCTACGAAGTCGAGTAATCTGTTGTTTGCAGTAATGAGTGCTTCACTATCTCTGTAAGCACGAATTCCAAGTACGATTGTATCGAACTTTGAAAGATCTCCATACATTACGTCATTGTCACCGATAACTGTTACATCCATACCGATTTGCTCTAAGTACTTGTAAACTTCATCTTTACCTGAATCAAAGTATCCAACCTTGAGACCTTCAGGTAATATTACATTTGCAGACTGAACTGTAACAGCTGCATCATATAGGTAGTAAGTAGTTCCGATATGGTCATAGCTGATAACCTGTACTGTTTGATCGCTTACCATATTTGCACTTGTAGCCTTAGCCTTTATAGAATATTGCTTTTCATCTTTTATGTTTGCTGGTGGAGTAATTGTAAAGTTAGCAGTCTTATTCTGATTGTTACCAGTAAACTCAAGAGTTACTTGCTTTGGTTCAACTGTCCATCCAGATGGAGCATCTAATGTTACAGTTGTTGAAGTCTTGCCAGTAACATATGACTTAACACCAACAGTTACAGGGATTTTTGAATTAGCAACAGTAGTATTGAGTACATAGTTTTCTGGTGATAACTGTAATGAGTATTCAGGCATTACAGCAAATAATTTCTTTGGTTCTATAGTTGTCTTTGAAGCAACTCCATCAACCTTATAGCTAACAGTTGCAGTCATTGGAATTTCTGCGTATGGGTGGTATAAGTCTGCATCCTTAGGTATTGAAACTTCGTATTCAAACTTTATTGTTTTGTTATAATCAATTTTTGAAGCGGTTGTTACCTTTGGTGCTGTAACTGTCCAGCCTTCTGGAGTGTTAAGCTTAACGCTGAGGTTCTTAAGATCGCTCTTTCCGCCATTGTACAATTGAACAGTAACCTTTGTGCTCTGTCCTCTTGCTACTTCATATGAAGCAGGAGTAATAGTTGCGATAAGGCTTGAGCTCTGTGCACTTACTTCATAAAGCTGATTTAGCTTTGTATTAAGTCTGAAAGTTAAATCGTACTTATCTTCTTCAGATAATTTTGATTTCTTTACAGTATCAAGTCCCTTAGTGATATTAGCTATCATATCATGAGTAGCAGTTGTTACCTTAGCATTATTAGGATATGCAGCAACTATCTTATCAGCATCATCCTGAAGAGAATTAAATAATCTGTAAATTTCCTTATTCTTAACATATTTTGCAGCAAGGTCAGTGTATGTCATTTCAATACCATCAAACATATCTTCTTCTTTATCAGTTAATTTCTTATCCAAAGAAGTTGATATTAGCTTGTGGTATGAAGCAGCAGTTGCACTTACATCTGTTACTTTACCCATACTCTGTGAAATATGGAAATAACGTGAATTCTGTCCAAACTGGTCATAAGTTAAGCCAAGAATTTCATTAAACATGGTGTAGTCCATTTTTGCTGTGTGGTTATCAGCTGTACCAGTATCATAGAGCTTCTTTGCCTGATAAGGACGTAAGCCAGCTGCTATCTGGTCTGGATATGCGTTTGGATCAGCAGCTCTCTTGAATGCTTCAGCTGTGATTATATTAGTTGCCTGGTGCTGGCCATGTTCAGTAAGAACATTGTTTGCAGAGTTGAATACTACGTCAGGTCTGTATGTACGGATAGCACGAACAGTTCTCTTGATTTGTTCTTCAACGTCCCAGATACCTAATGCTTCTTCACCTAGCTTAGAAAAACCGAAGTCAATAGCAGTGTTGTCGTACTCTTCACAGATCATCTCTAGTTCTCCGCCAATCAAGTCCATTGCTTCTTGAAGCTCTCTAGCACGAACAGCACTG
>JAEZOA010000079.1 GCA_023441625.1 Bacillota bacterium | reverse complement strand
GCATTTTTAAAAAACTCTTTGAAAAGAGTTAGGAAGAATATGTCTTCATGAATTTGCCGTGATATAAAATAATAATCCTTGAAGACAATCCATATAGTGAGCTATGCTTTAATGATACTAAGCTACCTCCAATAAAAAGCTTTGATACACAGGGGAGAGTTGTATATATGAGTACTTTCTCAAAAACTGTTTGTCCTGGCTATAGAGTAGGCTGGGTTAATGCTTCAAAAGAGATTATAAATAAATACATTCTGTTTAAACAGGGTACTGACTTACATACAAACTTCTTTGCACAAATGCAAATAGCTCGTTTCTTTGAAAAATATGATATTAAAGAACACATTAAAAGCAATATAGCTCTATATAAAAGCAGAAGAAATGCCATGCTTGACACTATGAAAAGGTGTTTCCCAATAGAGGTTTCATATACCAAGCCAGAGGGAGGACTATTCCTATGGGTAACACTGCCAGAGTACATGAACAGTAAGGACATACTACTTAAAGCAATGAAAAAAGGTGTTGCATTTGTTCAGGGTAGTGCTTTTTTTCCAAATGGAGGTCATGAGAATACCATGAGGTTAAATTACTCTGGCCTGAAAGAAGAGAAAATTATTAAAGGGATTGAAATAATTGGAGAAATATTAAAAGCTGAAATAGTTGAAAAAAAGGTATAATAGTACATTATAATGGCTATTTTAATTGTAAAACAAAGGTTGAACCTTTTCCAAGACCTTCGCTATCAACCCAGATTTTTCCTCCCATTTCGGTCATATAATTTGCACAACTGTGTAATCCAAACCCATGTCCACCTTTTTTAGTAGTAAATCCGAAAGCAAAAATACTTTCATGCATTTCAGGAGCAATACCAGTACCAGTGTCTGTAATTGTAATAAATGTATTATGGGAATTTTGCTCGATAGCTATAATTAATTTTCTTTTATCTTCTGGGACTTCCATCATAGCTTCAATGGCATTTTTTATAAGGTTAACTATTACATGAAACAATTTTGTTCTTTGTACAGAGACATTTTTAATATCATCGTATTTTTTTATAATTTTAACATTACTATTTTCTATTGGTATTTGGTAAAGCTTGAGTGCATCTTCTAAGATAGTAACTATATTGAGATCTTCTTTTCTGGCTTTAATTCCAATATAATTTTGCTGAGAGGATATAATTTCATCTACAAGAGTAACTTTTTCATTCAAACGATTAATGTTATGAAGTAACTGGGAATGTAGATTTTTAATGGGTTCATCTAGATTTACATAGAATTGCATTAGATTTTTACCTTTTGTATTATTCATAATGAAGCTATCTAAGTCATCTAAATTGCTTTCTAGCAATTTGGTGGCTTTTAATAAGTCTTCAAAAGGTGGGGAGCCGACTAAAGTCTTAATTACTTGTATACAAGTGTTTATCGTGTTTAGAACATTATTTACATTGTGTAAAATCCCAGTAGCAAAGTCCGCCATACCATTTTTGTGAGCTAGATCAACAAGCTTTTTATAGCTACTATCCAACTTTTCGAGAAGTATAGCTCCACTTAGTGCGGTGCTAATATGTAGACTTAAAGCTTGATAAATTCCATCATCTAGTGGACCTGGTTCAAAAAGCACAAACCCAATATAATTATCAGTGAAATTAAGTAGGTGTCCCATCATAGCGAAGGGATGATTCTTCAAATCAAAATATTCTGATAATTTTTGCTTTACGCTTATGGGAGCTAATGGATTGGATTTATTTCTTGTTTTACAAGTATAATCAAAGGCTAAACTATAGTCATTAAAATGATTTTCTTCAGAATGTGGGTTATTAAAGAGGAAAATATAGCAGCTATTGATACCCAATTTGTGAAGATTTAACTCCAATGAATCAAAGATACTCTCAACACTAAAATTTGTAATTATATGCTGGCCAATTTCTTGTAGCAATTGATTTAACCTTCTTGTTCGGATTACTTCATATACCCAAGTACTAGAAATCATCTCTTGCAGTATTATCTGTGCTTGCTGAAAGAGACTCTCAGACCATAAAAATATATTCTTATCATGTAAAGTATAAGGTAACAGATGTCTTCGAAATATAGAGATAGAATCTTCAATGTTTGTAAGCTTATCAAGATGTATTTTACGAAGCTGCACTTCTAGAAGAGTAGGGAAAAATACATAGGTGCAATTTCTTAAATCTTCAAAAAAGGCTGCTAGCAAAGCTGAGATATTCAAATCCTTACTATCGATTTCCTTGATAATTTCAGCCTCTAATTTACTATATTCAGTTTTAGAGAGTTGATCAATAGGTTTATTAGCAATAGATGTTTTTCCAACCTTTGAATTATGAACTGTACTGGGAATACAGCCACAAGAATCACGTATTACTACTTTCCCGGGAACTTGAGTTGTCATAGGAATATGACCATTTGTAATTAATTCAAACATCTTTTCGCAGGAAGAATAGCCGAGCTCTCTCCATGGGAAATAAATCGTAGTAAAGGAGGGAGTCGATAGCTTTCCAATATTTCCATCCTCATAACTTGTAACAGAAATATCATAGGGAACATCAATGCCTCTTTCCTTCAATTCAGATAGAATACCTTCAGTTTCAGCATTATAAAGAGAGATAATTGCTTCTAACGATACCTTTCTATCATCTAATAGGATAGATACTGCTTTTCTGCCTCTTTGTGGGATGTCCAGATCGGCAAGCTCTTTTTCGCTAATAAATAATGAAGGGTCATATATGCCATACTCTTTCATAATCTCTATATAAACTTTAACACGATTATCGTACCAATATGGAGATAAAAATGCTATTTTCTTATAACCATGACGATTTATTAGATGAAGAAGGAGTTCTTTGAGATAGTAATCTCCTTGAAAATAAACACAAGGAATATCATTAAAACCTGTACCAAGGCTAATAAGAGGTATTGAGTTAAAATGCTTTTTGAATTTTTCATGATTATCACCATTGGCAACTCTTGCCCATCCTAGAAATATTAGACCATCTAAGTCATATTGCTCAATGTGATTTAAAATCATATTATGTTCAAATTGATGCTTAAATGTGGTATTTGAACCAAAATGACCGAATCGAATTATGTTCATATCATATTTTAGCGCTGCTTCAAACATTCCAGATATGATTTGACTATGATATTCATCATAGGCGTTTTCATCCAAAAACCCAATTGTTAACTTTTTATTATTTATTTTTTTCTTTTCTGTTATATAGTCCATATTCACCTCACAAAGCATATGAAAACAAAGATAATTACATTGATTTATATTTTATATTAATTAAATCGCAAAACGAAAGTTGCACCCTTATCAGGACCATCACTCTCTGCCCATATTTCGCCAGCCATATCTTTCATATAGCTTGTACATCTGTGTAAACCAAAGCCGAGGGCTTCTTTTTTGGTAGTATAGCCATATGTAAATATCTTTTCTAGTAAATCAGAGCGTATTCCACAACCGTTATCTTCTATGCATATATATTTACCAGTAGAATCATTATAAACGGTAATTCGGATATATCGACTCTCTCTGAGTATATCTAAAAAAGATTCTTTGGCATTGCTAATTAAACTGAAAAAAATATGCATAAGTTTTGATCTTTGTGCTAATATTTTTGGACGATATAGATAATTTTTAATTATTTCAATTTTATATTTATCTAATGAAGATAAATGAAGTTTTAACGAGTCGTCTAGCACACTAATAATATCAAGTTCTTCTACAATTGCTTTTTCAACTGCAAAATTTTGCTGAGCAACAATAATATCATTAATGGAGTTTACTTTATAATCTAAGCGATGAATGTGATTACTTAAATGATTTTGTAATATATCAAATGATTTACCTAGGTTAACGTAAAATTCCATAAGTTTTTTTCCTTTAATATCATTTGATATAAAATTATCAATATCTGTTATATTCATATTAAGTAGGTGATTTGCCATAGTCAAATCATCAAAAACAGGTGTAGTTATAACTTCTCGCATAAACTGAACCGAGGTATTTACACTATTTAAAATATTTCCAATATTATGTAGAATTTCAGTTGCTATATTTGCCATGCCTTCTTTATGTGCTTGATCAGTGAATGTTTTATAGGTATTATCCAATTTTTCTAGAAGAATAGAACCAAGTAGTGCTGTACTGATTTGTATTGACAATTCTTGATAAACATTCTCATCCATGATTCCAGAATCAAATAAAGCAAATCCCATAAATTTATTCGAAACATGAAGTAAATGAGCAAATCTAAAATCAGCTTTTTCTTTGGTTGAGAGTATATTTGATAGTAACTGAGTCGCAGACACAGGTTGGCCTTCTTCATGTTTTATGCAGTGGCCATTTCTATACTCAAATGCAAGTATACATTGATTAAACAAATTATCCTTAGATTCCTCATTTTTAAAAATTGAATCAAATAAAACAATATAGCAGCCAGGAATGTTAATTTTAGAGATATTTGCTTCTAGTGAATCAAAAAGAGTATTCATACTGAAATTGTTTATTAATAATTGACTAATTTTTTGGAGTATTTGATCTCGAATTTTAGTATGAACTCTATTATGACCACGATTGCAGGCTAACTTTACTTGCGCTAGAATCTGAGCCTGTTGAAATAAATCTCCAGACCATACAAGCTCCTCCCAATCATCAATTAAATAGGGAAGTGTTAAGTTACGGAAAAATGAAATTATTTCTTCTACGTTTGTAAGATTATATCTAAAAGAAACATTTCTAAGTTGTAGAGATAATTCCTCTATAAAGGAATTATCTGTTCTATTTACATAGTCTTGAAGAAATGCGTTAAGCAATTTCTTGAAGTCTATATTAGCGCTAGGAAAATAGATTTCTAACTGGCTTATGATATCCTGTTTTTCATAATCAGAAATATCTCTTAGCGACCTGTTATTTGTTTTTATGTTGAAGGATTGAGATATAGTTTTGGAGTTTGATAAACAGCCACATGAGTTTCTGTAAACAACTTGCCCGGATATGTCTGTAGATAATGGAACTTGCCCAAGTTTAAGAAGTTCTATCATTTTTTCACAACCTGAAAACCCAAGTTCTTTCCATGGGAAATATACAGTTGTAAACTTAGGTGAAGAAAATTTTGCAATGTCTCCATCTTCATAGCTTGTAATGGCAATGTCACTAGGGACACTAATGCCTCGTTGATTTAATTCGTCTAGCAAATAAACAGTTTCGCTATTATTTAAAATCATTATTGCATCTAGCTTGACTTTGCGTTCATCAAGAAGGATAGAAAGTGCTTTTTTAATACGGTCACGTTTCTCAAAACCCAAGAGAGCCTTTTCACTCACATACAAATTGGGATTGTATAGATTAAGTTGCTTCATTGTATTTATGTATGTATTATTTCTCTCGTCAGGTGAATCGGACGAAATATAAGCTATAGATTTATAATTGTGAACCTCAATAAGGTGCATAAGAAGCTCGAGTACATATTTCTCACCATGGAAGTATACATTAGGAATATTTTCAAATAATTTTCCTATACTTAATATAGGGATAGAACTGAATTTTTCAAAGAAATCCTTATAATTATTATAGGAGGCAGCTTTTGTCCAACCTACAAACAATAGACCATCTAAATTATATTGCTTAATATATTCTAATACCATGTCTGCCTGATTATGAAATTTTTCAGCAGATTTGGAGGAAATATAGCCAAAACGGATGATTGTGGCATTATATTTCTTAGCTGCTTCGGCGACACCCATCATTGTTTGCCTTTGAAACTCATCATTTTGCTTGTCATCTAGAAGTCCAATGGTCAGATTAGGCTTATTGACTGGACCTAGGTTCCATTTATACACCATAATATTCCTCCTTACCTTAGTCAAATTCTTGATGTTTATAACATAAGAACTCGAATACGGAACCTTGACTTAGCGGTAAGCAAAAACCTAAAGCTATGTTAGATTTGCACCTTGCTTCTTTTTACTTTATACATATCAGTATCAGCATATTTTATGAGAGAATTAGCAGAGGTGGCATCCTCAGGATAAATACTAATTCCAATGCTACAAGATATGGATACTTCATTCATTTGAATCAAATAGGGTTCACTTATTCTATCAGTAAGTTGTTTTGCAACAGAGTTAATTTTCTCTTTGTTATTTTCAGCTATGATACAAGTGAATTCGTCACCACCTAATCTAAATACTGCATTAACAGGAGAATCTGTATAACCAGTATTATCAAGTAAGTACGCATAATCAGCCAGAACCTTTTGGATTCTTTTTGATATCTCAATTAATAATAAGTCTCCGATATCATGACCAAAATCGTCGTTTACTTTCTTAAAGCCATCAATATCCATAAAGAAAAGGGCAAAAGGTCTCAACCCATCCTTATTTAAAATCATTGAAATAGACGAGTAAAAGGAGCGTCTGTTTAATAAACCGGTAAGTGAATCATAATGAGCATTATATACTAATTGCTTTTCTCTTTCTTCACGGAGACTCATCTCAATAGTGAGCTTTTCAATAACAGTTTTTAGCTCTTGTGTTCTGATTTCAACTTCTGACTCAAGGTTTTCTATATATAATTTATTTTGCCTTTGAAGATTCCATTTTGTTGTTAATGTCAAAGCAATTTGCTTTATTGAGACATTATCAAAGGGTTTCCTCAAGAACAGTAAATGGTCGTTCTGACCAAGCTTTGAAAGAATCTGATCCCAAGAATAGTCTGAATATGCAGTACAAATAACCACCTCAGTATTAGGCTCTATATCCCAAATGTACTTAATAGCTTGTATCCCATCTATGCCAGGAGGCATTCTTACATCCATAAAGATTAAGGAATACGGATATTTTTCTAATTTAGCTGCCTCAACCATTTTTACAGCTTCTTCACCTTGATATGCATCGTCAATAGTATATTGAATACTTTGAACTAAACTATAAAATTCATCTTGTGTTTGAATATCCTCATCACCAAACAATTCATTTCTGAGTAAATTAGTTTCCATATAATCGAATTTTGAAAAAGGCGCATTAAGGATATACTTAATATCTTCATGAATGTCTTTATTATCATCTACAATTAGTATTCTATTAAGCATTTTCTCCATATTAACCCCTCTATTTACAAAAAATATCATTAATCACATTAAATTAGTTACTGTATAGTAAAATTATACACTTTTATGTGATTAATTCAAATATAATTTGAAATAAATCCTGTAATATTAGACATATTTTAATTGAATAGTATTTTTTTATAATTTCATTCAATCTTCTTTTAGTAAACAAGTTAAGCTTAATTTCATACCATATTAATGATACTAATATTGAAATCTATAGATACTTATTTTATGTATTAATGTATCATTAATGGGGGTAAAACTATGATCTATCTTGATAATGCTGCAACATCATTTCCAAAGCCAGAGAGTGTATATACTGAAATGGAAAAGTGTATGCGTACCTTTTGTGCAAATCCTGGTCGTGGAAGTCATGATATGGCTATTAAAAGCTCATTGGCTATTATGAAGACACGTGAGCAAATTGCAAAGCTCTTAAACGTAAGTGATTATCTGGATATATGTTTTACAAAAAACGCAACAGAAGCACTAAATCTTGCGATATACGGCTGCTTGTCAAGAGGAGATCATGTAATAACAACATGTATGGAGCATAATTCTGTCTTAAGGCCTCTGAAAACATTAGAGCAATTGAATATAATAAAACTTACAATAGTTTCTGGAGATGACCTGGGACGAATTGACCCGACTCAGATAAGTAAAAGTATAACTAAAAAAACAAGGCTCATAGCATGTACTTTATCATCTAATGTAAATGGTACGATAATGCCATTTGATGACATAGGTAAAATTGCAAGAGATAATGGAATAATGTTTCTTATAGATTCAGCACAAGGTTTAGGCTGTATCAAAATAGATTTAACTAAAACTTATGCCAGTATGGTTGCTTTTCCTGGTCATAAAGGACTTATGGGACCCCAAGGGACTGGTGGCTTATATGTAAGTAAAAATGTTAATTTGAAACCATTAATGAGTGGGGGAACAGGTAGTAAATCTGGGTTACTATCTCAACCAGATATAAAGCCCGATAAATATGAGAGTGGAACACTAAATACTCCTGGAATTGTAGGCCTTGGTGCAGGAGTTGAATTTATTAATAATACAGGATTAAATGCCATTAAAGCAAAAAAGGATTCACTAATTAAAAGATTACATGCTGGCATAGTTCAAAATGTACGAATCAAGATATATAGTCCAGAAAATACTACTGAGAATTCAGGTATAGTTGCTTTTAACGTAATAGGTGTTGATTCATCAGAAATTTGCGAGTCGCTGAATAATAAATTCGGTATTGCATGTAGAGCAGGACTACATTGTGCTCCACTAGCACATAATCATTTTAAAACAAGAAATTCTGGGATTGTAAGACTAAGTGTAGGGTATTTTAATTCTGAAAATGATATTGATAAAGCGATAATAGCAGTTAATAAAATTGCATATGACAAAAAGTGAAAATATTAATGAAATTCATTCAATAATTAATATAATTAATAATTAAATCAAATAAATTAAAAAATATATAGACAGAATTAATTTCCAGGTGTATAATTTAGCTATAAAAGATTTGGAGGTATTTAAACATGGATGATAAACTAAAAAAAGTAATAACTATTATTGTATTGATCTTTTTAGCTATAATTGCATTAAAGATAGTAGGTGTAGTACTTAATGTTTTATTTCCACTAGCAGTTATTGCTGTTATTGGATATGTAATATTTAGAGTGATTAATAGAAGTGCAAAAAAGTATTAATTCTTACTATTTAAAATCAGCTTATTGAGAAATAAGGTTTCGAAATTATAGCACTTATAGGAAATATGATAAGGGCTATAATTTTGTTTAAATATGCCGATACATATAATAGGAGGATGATTCTAATATCTATAGTTGAACAAGGAGGTGCTATTATGGATATAACTAGAGTATCAGCAATTTATCCTGTAATAAGAATTAATAGTTTTAAAGGCAAGGATGCTAAACAAAACACAAAAAACAGAGAAGAGAAAAAGGGTAAGGAATTTGAAAAGGTATTAAAGTCAAAACAGTGAAGGGTATCGCGATGAAGAAAATTGAAAATTCAAAGCAAGGTTAAGAGCCATGAAGAAATTTTATTTTACTTCATGGCTTTTAGCTATCAAAAAACGCTTAAAATCGCTTAAAATTACTCTTGGTTACAGTTCAGATGTAGTTTATTGATAATTTCCAGAGCATCAGTTTCTAATATTCAAAATATCTTCTAAATAAGGTAGTAAAATTAAATATAATTTGAGTATAAAAAAACAAGTTAAAAGCCAGTG
>JAEZOA010000004.1 GCA_023441625.1 Bacillota bacterium | reverse complement strand
GCTACCAGGAGAGCAGCCGCCTGTTTGATAGGCGCCGGAGTCTCCGAAAGGCCGCCGGTATAGGTTACCAGGTAGCCGCCAGGCATGGGCGGCCATTGGCGCCCGCCGGAGCGATACAGCAGCCCCTTGTCGGCATCCAGGACCGTGTCCGCCACGGCCACACCATCCATGGTGACAGCCGCAACAGATTCCACAGGGTAGGCTTTCAAGGCCAGGCTTCCCCCGCCGCCGGAGCATACCTGCGTGTATTGCTTCTTGGTGAGCCACCGATTCACATACCCTTCGACCATGGCGCAGGCGGCATCCACAAGGCCATCCAGGCGTCCGCCCAGGTTGTCATCGGCGCCCAGGCCAAGCATTGCCTGAACGTCAGAAACGGCCACGATAGCCATACCCATCACCTCCAAGAATACAGAAAGGAAGGGCAGGCCCAAACGGACTTGCCCTGTGCCGCCTTTATCAGACGGTCTTCATGTTCAGGGTCTGGATAGCCGTGGCATCCAAGAGCTTGGCATCGTACCGGCGGTAGGCCAGGAAGCCCACCTGGCCGCTGGTGGCGTACAGCTCATTCAAGCGCTGGAAGTACAGGCCGCGCCGATCCAGGATGCGGTACCATTTGAAATCGCCATAAGCAATGGCCTGCTTACCAGCCGCCGCCGTGGGCATTTCGTCACTGGTGACCAGGGGTCTGGCCAGGAGGGTATCCGGCTGGCCTTCCTTCAGGCCGGGCTGCCACAGGTACTGGCCATCGTTGCCCTTGAGCTTACGAACGAGCTTCACCGTGGCATCGTTCATCATCCAGGTGGCGTTCTTGCGGAACTTCCGCTTCAAGGTATGCTGCAGGTCGATCAGCTCATCCGCCGTGATGGCCGTAGCGGAAGCGGCATCCAGACCCTTGGTAGCATCCAAAAGGAAGCCTCTGGGCTGCTTCACGCCGGTACCGTTGATGAAGTCGGTCTCTTCCAGGGTGGCAAAGGCAACGCCGAAATCATCCTTGATCCAGTTTTCCAGATCGATGAACATGTCCTGCATGGCCTCGTTGGTGACAATGGACAGGGCGCCGACCTTGTGAGCGCCCATGGAGAGCTTCGCCCATTCGGGTTTGCTGGACGTAAAATCAGCGCCCTCATCCAGGTGGTACGCAGCTGCGCGATTGGTCGCATAGGGAATCTCAACGTCAGAATTGCTGGACCTGACGGAAGCCAGGCTGCGCATGACGTTATATTGCTCGGAGAAATCCAAGAGGGTGCGCTCCAGGGTGGCGGGAGCCAGGATGCCGCCGGTAGCGCCCGCGCCGGTCAGAGATACGCCCAAGATGGAACGCGCCTCGTCCTGACGCTGGTCCACAATGGCATTGCCATCGTTGACACCAGCAATCAGGTAGCGCAGCACGCTCTGCCGGTATTCCTGGCTATTGGTACGGTCCTCCTGAGTGCGGGTTTCACGCTGGCCGGGCTGGCTGCGGTTCGCAGGGTTCTGATCGCCATTGGCGGAACCGGCGAACTGTGCCTCACGATCTGCCATGCGCTGCTCCCGGTCAATGTCCGCCGTGAGCTTGTCGATTTCAGTATCGAAGCCGTTGTACTGGGTAAGCTCCTCGCCGGTCATATCCCGGTTTTCGTTGGTGGCCTTATCCAGGATGGCGCGGGCGCTGGTCATGGCCACAGCCCGCTTGTTCATGAGGGCGCGAATACGATCATTCATACAATTTTCCACTCCTTTTCTTTTAGGTCCAATGTCCGTTTGAGGACTTCGGTCACGCCGGACCGGGTGCGGGTGTTGGTTTCCAAGTGTGCGCTGTAGATATCCCTGGCGCTGGCCTGGGTGGCCTTATAGGCCGGATAGGTGACGATGGACACATCATGCAGCGCACACTCCAGCAGCGTCCGTTCGTCCTTCCCTTCCATAGTCCGCCATTCGTCCCGCAGGCAGGTGAAACCAAAGGAACACTGGTTGATGTCCCCGCGCTTCACGCTTTGCCACAGGTCCCTGGCCCATTGGGCATCGGGCGCCACCACTTCAAAATGCAGGCCACGCTCGTCCTCCGAAAGCGTAAGGGTCCCGCTTTTGTTGCGGCCCAGGACCATATCCGGGTTGTGGTTTACCAACGCCCGGACATCATCCGTCAGGAGCGCCCTCGAAAAGGCGCCGGGAGCCACCTGTTCACGAAAACCGCCCAGGTCCTCGCTCCAGGAATTGAACATGACTGCATAGCCTTCAAAGCGGATTTCCCCCTCCGCCTGGACAGGAGAAGCACGCACCTCGGAGGAATATGCGCGTACCTCTCTCGCCGGGGTTTTGATGATTGGCAAAATGCCCTTCCTCCCTTCATTTTTGAGCATGCAAAAGCCGCTGGCCCTTTCGGATCAGCGGCTGAATGCCGGGTTATGTGGTTATAGGGTCACGGCTTGGGCTTGGCCCTGCCGGTCTTGGCGTAGTTTTCCCTGGCCTGGTTTAGCGAAACAGGGTTCGCGCCACCGGCCATGTCAGGGTGATCCAGCTGCAGATCATCGTTCTGCCAGCCGCAGGTTTCACAAATGTCAAAATACTCAACCTCTTCCTTGCCACAGCAAGGGCATAGGTTTGATTTAATAAAGACCATGCTTTTGTTTTTCCCCCTCCCAATACTTCTTGCCATTATCAGGCTTGAACAGCGTAGACACACAGCCATCAGGGCGGCCCAGAGCAAAATCGCCTGTATTGAGG
>JAEZOA010000002.1 GCA_023441625.1 Bacillota bacterium | reverse complement strand
ATGGAAGGACAGGTGCTCGAGTTGATATTCCACATGGAATGTTGGCTGTAAAATCCTATAAGTCCATAATTATTAGAAAACAAACTGCAGAGCAATTCCACAGCTTCGAGTACAAGCTTGAAATTCCAGGAAAAACAATTATCAATAATATTAATGCAATAATTACAACCAAGTTAATGAATTTTGAAAAAAAGGCGGATTGTCTTGAATTAATAACTAAAAATAAAGACATTTATACTAAATTTGTAGATTATGGTAAACTAAATGGAAACAATTTTGATATCGTGGTAAGAAATAGACGAGATGGAGATATTTTTAAGCCATTAAACTCAAATGGTACAAAAAAATTAAAAGAATATTTTATAGATATTAAAATTCAGAGAGAGGAGAGAAATGAAATTCCATTATTAGCTATAAATAAGGAGATAATTTGGATTATTGGAAATAAAACTAGTGATAATTATAAAGTAACTGATAATACTAATTCTGTATTGAAGATTACTTTTGAACATAAAAAAATGTAGAGACTATATATTAAATTCTGTTATAATTTTTAAGGGGGATTTGCATCAATGGACGTAATCGAACGTGTTTTAATTTCAAATGAAGAGCTTCAAAAAAAGGTTGAAGAATTGGGGGCTCAAATATCAAAGGACTATGAAGGGAAAGAATTGGTAATAATTGGTGTGTTAAAAGGAGGATTTATTTTCCTATCAGACCTTGCAAGGAAAATAACTATTCCTGTTGATTTAGATTTTATTTCTGTATCAAGCTATGGAGATTCTTCAAAATCATCAGGTGTAGTAAAAATAATAAAGGATGTTGATACAAATATTGATGGTAAGCATGTCCTTATTGTGGAGGATATTATTGACACTGGCCTCACTCTTAACCATCTCGTAGACCTCCTGAAAACTAGAGGTCCCCTTAGTGTAAGAATATGTGCAGCATTGGATAAGCCTTCAAGAAGAAAAGTAGACATCAAGATTGACTACAAGGGGATCGAGATTCCTGATGAGTTTGTAATTGGATATGGCTTGGACTATGCTGGGAAATATAGAAATATACCTGAGGTATGTGTGCTTAAAAAAGAGGTATACATTAAATAATAATAAATTGTTAACATGGAATTGAGTTTATTGTGTTTTATATTTGTATATGCTAATATAATATATACTGTATAAAATTAGAAAGATTTTCATATAAATTTGTTTGTTATTTAATGAAAATTGGTATTATATATCAAAGGATTGAAGCAATTGTAAAAGGGTTATTAATGGGGCTTATGGGTTTAGTGCCTTGTTTATAAAATAAGGAGGGATAATTTTTGAAATATTTTAAGGGTATTAGTTTTTATATAATTATTTTTATAGTAATTTTAGTGGTAATTACATTTTTTGCATCGTCTGATAATCCACCGAAGATGGTTTATTCAGAGTTGATAACACAAATTAGTCAAAAAAATGTAAAGAGCATTGAGCTTCAAGAAGACGTTGCTACAATAGAACTTATTAAAGCAATAGATGAAAAAAGTAAAGCAACAAAGTATATAGTGACCGTTCCACCAGATGTTACTTCCGCATCTAATATATTTACAGAGGCATTTTCAGCAAAGCTTATTGAGAAATATAGTGTTGTCCAGCCATATCAGCCACCATGGTGGGTAGCAATACTACCAACAATTGGATTTGTTATAATACTTATATTAATATGGTTTTTCTTTATACAGCAATCACAAGGCGGAGGCGGGGGCAATCGAGTTATGTCCTTTGGCAAAAGCCGTGCAAAGCTTTCAGTTGACGATAAGAAAAAGGTTACTTTTGTTGATGTGGCCGGAGCTGATGAGGAGAAGGAGGAGCTTGCAGAGATTGTTGAGTTCCTAAAAGCACCTAAGAAGTTTGTTGAGCTTGGAGCTAGAATACCTAAAGGAGTTCTTTTAGTGGGACCTCCCGGTACAGGTAAAACACTTTTGGCAAAGGCGGTTTCTGGTGAGGCTGGAGTTCCGTTTTTCAGTATCAGTGGTTCAGACTTTGTTGAGATGTTTGTTGGTGTAGGTGCATCGCGTGTTCGTGATCTTTTTGAACAAGCCAAAAAGAGTGCACCATGTATAGTATTCATTGATGAAATTGATGCAGTTGGTAGACATAGAGGAGCAGGTATGGGTGGAGGTCATGATGAAAGAGAACAGACCTTAAATCAGTTACTTGTTGAGATGGATGGATTTGGTATAAACGAGGGAGTTATAATACTTGCCGCTACTAATAGACCTGACATTCTTGACCCTGCACTTTTAAGACCTGGACGTTTTGATAGACGAGTAGTAGTTGGATTACCTGATATAAAAGGAAGAGAGCAGATTTTGAAGGTTCATGCAAGAGGCAAGCCGTTGCATGAGGATGTTAAGCTGGATGATCTTGCAAGAATTACACCGGGCTTTACTGGTGCCGATTTAGAGAACTTGCTCAATGAAGCAGCACTGTTAACAGCTAGAGCTAATAAGAAAAAAATAGGTCATGAGGAAATTAAAGAAGCTGCCTTCAAGGTAATGATGGGACCTGAGAAGAAGAGCCGCGTTATGAGTGAAATCGACAAGAAGGTTACAGCCTTCCATGAAGCAGGACACGCGGTTGCAATTAAGCTTATATCCACAAGTCAAAAGGTAGATAGAGTATCTATTATACCTGCTGGTATGGCAGGTGGTTATACAGCAAGCAGACCTCAAGAGGATAAGAGTTATCATACTAAGTCTCAGCTTATTGAAGAAATAATAATCGCTTTAGGCGGAAGAGCTGCTGAAGAAATAGTATTAGACGAAATAAGTACAGGTGCATCAAGTGACTTGAAAAAGGTCAATCAGATAGCTAGGAATATGGTTACAAAGTATGGTATGAGTGATAAGCTGGGCAACATGATTTTTGGCAACGAAAATGATGAAGTTTTCCTTGGGAGAGATTATGGACATACAAGCAATATCAGTGATGAGGTTGCAGGTATTATTGACAACGAAGTAAAACAAATAATTGATAGCGCTTATGAAAAAACACTAAACTTACTCAGAGATAATATTGATAAGCTCAATAGGTTAGCTGGTATTCTTCTTGAGAAGGAAAAAGTTGAAGGTGCCGAGTTTGAATCAATTTTTGAGGGAGCAGTATTAGAAGGGCAAGCAGTACCACAACTTGAAGGTTAAGTATAAATTGTTAATTACTAAGGCTGTCTAAAATAATATCATTATTTTAGACAGCTGTTTTAGTTTATAGGTATATGCATAGCTAAGACATATGGAAAAATATGAAATAAAGCTAATTATAAAATTCTTGACTACTGAAATATTATATGATTAAATAAATTATGAAGTTAATAATTTAATCCTTATCAAGATAGGTGGAGGGAACGGCCCAATGAAACCTGGCAACCAGCATAAAATGTATGGTGCCAATTCCTACAGGCTTTGCCTGAAAGATGAGGGGTGTTCATTGTAATGGCAAACATGACAAACCTCGAAAGAGGTTTTTTTTATACTTAAAAAATGAGTAAAACTAGGTTTCCATCTTGTGTCTCTTAATTGCTCAAAAGCAAGCATAAAAAAAGTCCTCGAGATTAATATTATACTAAATAGGAGGTATTTTTAATGTCAAAGAGATTATTTACATCTGAATCAGTAACTGAAGGGCATCCAGACAAAATGTGTGATCAGATATCTGACTCAATACTTGACGCAATTTATGAACAGGATCCACAAGCTAGAGTAGCCTGTGAAACAGCAGTAGCCACTGGTATGGTAATGGTAATGGGAGAGATATCAACACAATGCTATGTGGATATTCCCAAGGTGGTAAGAAATACAATAAGAGAAATTGGCTATGATAGAGCAAAATATGGCTTTGATTGTGACACCTGTGCAGTACTCACATCAATAGATGAGCAGTCAGCAGATATTGCAATGGGTGTTGATAAGGCGTTAGAAGCAAAAACTGGAGAGATGGGTGAAGAACAATTACAGGCTATAGGTGCTGGAGACCAGGGAATGATGTTTGGATATGCATGCGATGAGACTCCTGAGTTGATGCCTATGCCAATTACTCTAGCCCATAAGCTGTCAAGAAGGCTTAGTGAAATAAGAAAGAATAAAGTTGTTAACTATTTGAGACCTGATGGAAAATCACAGGTTACCGTAGAGTATGATGGAGATAAGCCTGTTAGAGTTGATACTGTTGTTATTTCTACTCAGCATAGTGCTGAGGTAGACCATGATACTATCGAAAAGGATATTATAGAGTATGTAATAAAGCCTGTTATTCCAGCAGAACTTTTGGATTCCAATACTAAGTACTTTATTAACCCAACTGGAAGATTTGTTGTTGGCGGGCCGCAGGGTGATTCTGGTCTTACTGGAAGAAAAATAATTGTAGATACTTATGGTGGATATGCCAGACATGGCGGTGGAGCTTTTTCAGGAAAGGATCCAACAAAGGTTGACCGTTCAGCAGCATATGCAGCAAGATATGTTGCTAAGAACATTGTTGCGGCAGGAATTGCTAAAAAGTGTGAGGTTCAGATTGCATATGCCATTGGTGTTGCAAAGCCAGTTTCGGTACTTGTTGATACTTTTGGAACAGCTGCTATTTCTGAAGAGAAAATTTCTGAGCTAGTCAATAAGCACTTTGATTTGAGACCAGCAGCAATAATTAATACGCTCGATTTGAGAAGACCAATATATAAGAAGACTGCAGCTTATGGACATTTTGGGAGAAATGATTCAGACTTTACATGGGAAAAAACTGATGTAGCTGCCATATTGAAGGTAGAAGCTGGACTATAAAGGGTGATTTTAAAGTAATATAAGCGTGTGTATAGTATTTTCTATGCATGCGCTTTTTTTATCATAAGCAATGTTGGCTCGTCAACTTGTGTTGTTTTCTTCCTGAGGTATAGTGGCAGAAATACAGAAGAGTGATGGCTAAAAATGGATTGTTGTTGCCATGCGAAAGGTTATTTTAGTAACAAATACACTCTGCATTTCATAGAATATGTTACGGATAAATTTCTTGGGGGCAGATATTTATGGATATATATTTTGCTGTACTTGCACTGCTTGCAATGTATGGACTGATAAGTCTTTTCCTAGATGTTTTTAAGTTGATGGGCAGAAAGAAGTACTTAGTTGAAAAAGCTAACATAGTACTTTTAGTCAATGATCAAGAGCAAAATATTGAGGGAATGGTCAGAGAGGCTATGGAGAGTAAATTTGTCCGGAATATAGCTATAAATGGAAGTTTTATAATTGTTGATATGAACTCAAGGGACGATACGCTAAAAATATTAAAGAGGCTTGAAAATCAATTTCCTCTAATAGAGGTATGCTCCTTTGATGAAAGAGAGTGTATATTTTTTAAAAGCTAAAAGGAGTAAATACTGATAGGACCTCTATAAAAGAGAGACTATCAACAAAGATATGTAAGGACTTCTTGATGTAAAAGATAAAATGGGATAAGATAATAGGACAAACATATCGGGTTGATGTATGGAGGTAATATGGCAACAGGGCAATTTGGGCAGCAGAGATGGTCTTTTGAAAGCTATCCTGTAGGAACAAATTTAAAACTTATCGGAAGATTTGATTATAAAATATATGAAAATACTGAAAATGGATATAAAATCTACACCTTTGAGATTGAGAAGATTATAGATGAAGATGACTTTGAGCATGAAGTTCAGGAGCTTATTAGTGTAACTGGCTACTATGAGGTTAATGAGCATTGTGCTGTATTGCCTTGCAAGCTTGTTGGTACTGTGGGAACGTATAAGGGGGAAAAGCAGCTTAAGGCTGATACGGTTGAGTTTATTGAGCCAGCTACTGACGAAGGCATAGTTTCTTTTTTATCCTGTGGAATTATTAAGGGTGTGGGAGAGAAGACTGCACGAAATATTGTTATGGGCTATTCTACAGCTAATGGCTACATAGAGGGCTTCGGCAGCAATACACTTGAGGTAATAAAAAATGAGCCATTATTACTTGTAAAAATTCGTGGTATTTCCAGTGACAAAGCGCAAGTAATTCATGATTCATACATGGAAAATATGGAGTACCAAAATGTAATGATTTTTTTTCAAAAATTTGGAGTATCTTCTGCTAGGGCAATGAAGATTTATAATACCTACAAGGGTACATCTATTGCAATTGCAGAGCAAAACCCATATATGTTTGCCAATATTAGAGGCTTTGGTTTTAAAAGCTGTGATGAAATTGCAAAAAAATTAGGCATAGATGCGCATTCGATTTTCAGACTTGAGTCTGCGCTAAAAAGTGTGCTAGAAACTGCAGAAATGGAAGGGCATTGCTATTTATTAAAGGACAAGCTTCTTGAAGCTACAGCTAAGGCTCTCAGTGACGAGTCAAATACCATTGAAGAGCATGAGCTAGAAGAGGCTTATAAAAGAATGATAAAAGCTGGTACACTCATAAGCTTAACATATTCTGAGGATAATGGAGGTCTTGAGGTAGTATACACCAGAGAAATGTACAAGCTAGAATATGAGGCAGCCCTGGCAATAAAGGATATCTCCCACTGCCAGATAGAAGATAAGCAGTGCAATGTTGATAAACTTATTGAAGAATTTGAGCAAGCTAAAGGCTTTGATTTGGAAAACATGCAAAAGGAAGCTGTAAAGGCAGTATTTGAAACCAATATGCTCATTTTGACTGGCTCGGCTGGGAGCGGTAAAACCACCACTGTTGAGTGTATGATTTATGTGCTTCAGAGGTATTTTGAGAATAAGGAAGAAATGAGTTTTATGCTTGCAGCTCCAACAGGTAAGGCTGCCAAAAGACTAACAGAGATTACTGGATTTGAAGCAATGACAATACACAGATTACTTCAATTTTCATATGAGAATAAGGGCTTTTTCTACAGGCAGGGGAATGAGCTGCCATACGATTTAATAGTTATAGACGAAAGTTCAATGCTGAGTATAGATTTGGCACATGCACTTTTTACCGCCATTTCACCGGGGACTACAGTTGTGCTTATAGGGGATACACAACAACTGCCATCAGTGGGTGCTGGGAATGTACTAGATGATATGATTAAAAGTGATGCAATAAAAGTGGTTAAATTAAATGTTATAAAAAGACAAGCCGATGGTTCAGGTATAATAACAAATGCTAATAAAATTTTGAATGGTGAGATGCCAGAAATAATTAATGAAAATAAGGATTTCTTTATTATTGAGGAAGAAGATAAAAATAGAGTTGTAAAGAAGACATTAGAAGCACTAACAAGACTTATGACAGGTTATGGTTACTCCATAGATGATGTACAGGTTATTTGCCCTCAAAAGACCTCTGAAATTGGCACCTATGAGATGAACAAAGCGATTCAGGAGATGGTTAACCCATTAGCTAGTGACAAGGCAGAGATTAAAAGAGGAAACAGTGTATTTAGAGAAGGCGATAAGGTTATCCATTTGAGCAATAATTATGAGGCTCCTCATTACCAAAGAGATGCTAAAACAGGAAGATATGTGGCTCAAGAAAACTGTGGTGTATTTAATGGAGACATCGGAAGGATAATACAAATATCTAAAATCAATGAATACAGTCAAAATGATGACGACAATAGTGATGACAGAAGCAGTAATAACTCTACTGAAAAGAAGGTAGCTGTACAATATGATGATTTTATTATTATATATCAAATTAGTGAGCTAGAGGAAATAGACTTGGCATATAGTCTTACAGTTCATAAGATGCAGGGTTCTCAATGCGAAGCGGCAATAATACTCTGCCATATGAGAAACTATATTATGCTAAATAGAAACCTTGGATATACTGCAGTTACTAGAGCAAAAAAAATGGCATGTATAATTGGACAAAAGAGGGCTATAAAGGTAATGGTTGCTAATGTAAAAATTAATGAAAGAAACTCCATGCTTTGCGAGCTGTTGAGATTATAGTGTTGTATTATTTAAAATTATGTCTAAACTCAGCCTTCTTTATTGCATAACAATGTAAAGTGATGTAAAATAAAGTTAATAGTTTACTTTCTACATTAACAGAAATTCGGGTGTTTTAGAGCGAGTTTTGACTCAGAAGCATAGACAGCGTATAAGCATAAGAGGTGGTTTTATAAGCTTAATAGAATATATTTTTCCGCCACGATGTGTTTTTTGTAATTCTCTGTTAATGGTAGGAACACCAATATACATATGTGGGAAATGCAGTGAAAAATTTAAATATTATAATAACAGTATTAATTATTTAAATCTGCCAGGGGATATAGAAACTTACTGTGATGGAATGGTTTGTGTTGGTCAATATACAGCTTATCTTAAGAACTCCTTGAAAAGATTTAAATTTAGCAACAAGCCATCATATTATCGTGCTTTTGGCAAGATATTAGCGCTTAAGATTAAAAACACAATAGATTTTAACCAAATAGATATGATTATTCCTGTTCCTCTTCATAAAAGCCGACAGAGGCAAAGAGGCTATAATCAGGCTGAATTAATTGGGAAGTATGTTTCAATGCTACTAGGTATACCACTTGAAGTTAATAATTTAATCAAGATATCCGAATCAAAAAGTCAGAGTGTGCTGAGCAGAAATGAAAGATTAACTAATGTTGAAGGTTTATTCAGGGTAAGTAGCATAGACAAAATGCGTAATAAAAGAATATTAATAATAGATGATATTATTACTACAGGCAGCACTGTAAATGAGTGCAGTAAGGCTCTAAAGCAGGCAGGGGCAGTTAGTGTTATTGCAGTAGCTATTGCAACAACTAGAGGTTGTTAGTAGAAGGTTGTTTTAAGCTTTTGAGTATATTAATTCGTTCTCAGGAGGAGGCAAATATCATGCCAGATGTTAGAAATTGCAGAAGATGTGGAAGAATGTATAATTATTTGGGTGGGCCGCCTATTTGTATTGATTGTAAGAATGCAGACGAAGAGATTTTCAAAAAGGTAAAGGAGTATCTATACGAAAATCCAGGTGCAACATTAGCTCAGGTATCTACAGACGTAGAGGTGAGTGTTGAGAAAATTAAGATGTTCCTAAAAGAAGGGCGCCTTGAGATAACAGATGGAGCTAATATTATCCTAGAGTGCGAAAGATGTGGTAAGTCAATCAATACGGGAAGATTCTGCACTGATTGTCAGAATAAGGTTAGTAACGATATTGCAAAAACCTCTAATAGGGCCAATGAGAAACGTGAGCAAACCACAGAGTTTAAGCGTAGCGGAACTGGATTAAGGTACCTCAATAAGAATTAATTGAGCTAACTTCTAAAATTAAAGTGTAAGGAGATTTTTTTATCTCCTTTGCGTTATTTTTATACTATTATTTCCTGAGCGATAAGAGCTGATATTTATAGCTTTTATCGTTTTTTTATTACAAGTAAAAAAGCAATACTAAATAAATTTGTTAATCTGACGATAATAATTATAGAAGATTAGAGTTATCTATGTAATTTAGAAAGCAGGTGTTGATATGAAAATTTCTGGAGATATTTATAATGTAGCAAAGGTCTACAATAAACAGAAGACTATTGAAAATATTGGTAAAACAAACTCAGTAATTGCCAAGAAGGATGTTGTGTCTATTTCAAATAATGCAAAGGATTATCAGACAGTATCAAAAGCACTCAAAGATGTTCCCGATGTTCGACAAAACAAGGTTGATGAATTTTCAGACATTTATAGGTCTGGAGGATATGATGTGAGTGGAAAGGAAATAATAGAGAAAATAGGAAAAGCTATATTAGATAAGAAAGCTTAATTTTATTTTGTTTATCTTTAGGAGATGCATAATTGTTCGGAGGTGTATTAATGGGGTCGGATTTAGTAAAACAATTAATTGATGTTCTTAATCAGGAAAACGAGATATATGACACCATTTCAAAAATATCCAATAATAAAACTAATTTAATTGTTGGTGGTAAAGTAACTGAGCTCGAAAGTATTATTAAGGTAGAGCAATCATTAATACTAAAGATTTCTAAGCTTGAAGATGAGAGAGAAAAGATAGTTGACAAATTATGTGACTTGCTTGGCAAAAAACCCGAGGAAGTAACTATTTCCAGCCTTGCGGCACAATTAGGACAGAATGATTCAGCTAAATTAAAGGATTGTCAGGAAAAAATGGTTGATACAATTAAGAGTTTGAAGAATACAAATGATCTTAATTCAAAGCTTATAAAAAACTCACTTGAATATATAGATTTCTCAATTAATATGATGACCAGTATTGACACAGTAAACAATAGTTACGGTAGTTCGGGTCAAACTGGTGATTCCAAGAAGAGAAATTTTTTTGATATGAAGCTCTAATAAATATAGCAATATTTATAGCGGGCTTTGGCGTTAGGGGGATAGCATATGGCTGTAGGATTTTCAAGTTATCAGATAGCTCGTTCAGGACTGGTAGTCAATGAACGTGGACTATCCGTTACCGGTCATAACATTTCAAATGTTGATACAGCGGGATATGTTCGGCAGCAGTCAGTAAGTGAGACAAGCCGATATATGACTGTATACGGAAAAAACAGCAAAATGTTTCAGTACGGTTTGGGTGCAGATATTCAGGAAACTAGACAATTAAGGAATACTTTTCTTGATATAATCTATAGAAAAGAGAATACAGCACTTGGATATTATGAGACTCGAAGCAATACAATAGAAGATATAGAGGCCATATTAAGAGACCCGATGGGTGATGGACTTCAAAATGTAATGAATCAGTTCTGGGATTCTTGGCAAGAGCTGGCAAAGAATCCTGAGAGCTTGACAATAAGAGCCCTAGTTAGAGAAAGAGGCCAAGCTTTAGCTTATTATTTTAATCAGGTTGGGACTCAGCTCGATAGACTGCAAAATGATTTAAATTCCGAGATACAGGTACAGGTTAATAGCCTAAACAGCATTACAAGCCAAATAGCAGCTCTTAATCAAAAAATAGCTTCACAGGAAATTGTAGGTGACAGTGCTAATGATTATAGAGATCAGAGGAATTTATTACTGGATAAATTATCAGTGATTTGTGATGCTCAGGTTAATGAGATAGCAGATGGGCAGGTAAACATTACGCTTGGTGGATTTCTTTTGGTTTCAAAGGGAACTTCAAAAAACTTATACGTTGAGGCAAATGCTGAGGATGGGACTTTTTACTATCCCAAATTAGAAGGTGTCAATGTTAAGGTAGATATCAAAAGTGGAAAATTGAAGGCTTTGATGGAGTCCAGAGGAGAGGTTGCAGGAATTAAAGGCAATTATGCAAATGGAACACCTAATGAACAGGTGGACATTACCTTTGCAATTGATTCTTCTCTAGGTTCGAACCAGTTGAGGTCTCAAATAAGTTCCTATATTGATGATTTAAACAAATCAGGCGTCAATTACAACATAAGATTTGTCAAGATGGATAGCACTTCAAGTGTATATAATAATAGTGTTTATACAGCTGATAACATAGATGATTTTTTAAATGATTCTGATGGGCTGGATGCATTCTTTTCTGCTAGTGGTGTTGAGGGTAATTTTGATAAGCTTATACAGACACTAGAGGACCTGGATGCAGCATCTGGATTTAGGACGAATGCTACAAGGCTTACATATGTTTTTACAAATAAAAGCATTAACGGTGATAATGGGAGTACAGTTTCCACTGCTGATGCAGCAGCGTATATCAATAGGCTCAACAAAATTGGGAGTGAGGCTGCAAAGACAGACAAGAATGCGGTCACTGGCATGAAGCTTTCTGTTATTACTGCTAATACCTACTTTGATAAAGGTGAAAATGCAGCTGAGGTTGGATGGAGCACAATCACTAATGGTACTGGGGGAAGCACTTATGAAATGGGAACAGATGCAGATAGCTTTAGTAAGCTTCTCATTGATTTAAATGCTGAGACTAGAACGGCTATCAATTCTGAAATGAGTAATGTAGCAGCATCAACCAATATCGTATCAGATTTAAAAATAAAGCTAAATGCTATGCTAAATGCAATAGTGAGGGAAGTTAATTATATATCACGGACTGGATACACACTAGACGGAAAGCCTGGGGTTGATTTCTTTGCAGCAATAGACGAGGATTATCCAATGCAAATGGGAAACCTAAGCTTGAGTGATGATTTGTCCAGCAGTAACGGACTCAATAATATTATTGCTTCTGCAACTAAATCGGTAGGTGATAATACTATCGCAGGTCGAATAGCAAATCTTAGGGATGCTGACTTATTAAAAGATAGTTCCGGGAAATTAAATGCTGATGAATATTATAGAGCAATTATATTAGATATTGGTAATAAAGGTTCTGAGGCAGCTACTGCAATGAATAACCAGCAAACGTTAGTATTATCAGCAGATGAACAGCGTTTAGCTATATCAGGAGTATCTATGGATGAAGAAATGTCAAATATGATGAAGTATAAGTTTGCATATGATGCTTCTGCTAGGGTTCTGAATATAATAGATTCAATGGTTGAAAAGGTAGTTAACTCTATGGGCATAGTTGGAAGGTAGACATCGGATAGGTATTTATTATATGGGAATAGGTGATAGGTAATGAGACAGAGCTTTTTTGGATTTAATATTGCAGTCAGTGGACTCCATACTGCACAGAGAAATTTGAATACTGTCAGCCATAACATATCTAATGCGTCAACTACTGGTTATTCAAGACAGCAGACTATTCAGTCTGCATCAAAGCCATTGAATGCCTACGATAGCACAGGAATGATTGGTACTGGCTCTGAGGTAACAGGTGTTAAAAGAATAAGAGATACATATTTGGATTTTAAATATTGGAGTGAAAATATTGCAAATGGTGAGTGGAGTAAAAAAGCTGAGTTGTTATATGATATCCAGACTACCTTTAATGAACCATCTAGCAGTGGCTTTACAAAAATAATGAGTGATTTCTACGATTCTCTTCAAGAGCTGGCAAAGGATCCAGCAAGCTCAGCAGTTCGCGCCCTTGTTCGTGAGAGGGGAGTGACACTTGGAAATTATTTTAATAAGCTAGCTACTAGCTTTGAAAAATTGCAAGAAGATATAAATGACCAGATTAAAATAAATGTCGAGAGGATTAACTCTTTAGGCTCCCAAATTTCAAAACTAAATAAACAGATATATTCGTTTGAGCTTACAGGACAAGCAGCAAATGATTTGAGAGACAAAAGAACTGTTTTGGTGGATGAGCTCTCAAAGCTTGTAAATATTAAGGCTACAGAGGTCGCATATGGAAAGCTTCCTAATGGTGAGGATGATATACATTTTGTTATAAACATAGGTGGGAATACACTTGTCAGTCATTTTGATTCAAGTGAGCTTGTTCTTGAGCAAAGGGAACAGAAATTAAACTCTGAAGATGTACCTAATCTTTATGATGTGAAGTGGGCGAATGGGAATGAACTAATTTTAACCGGCGGAGAATTAAGGGGATTAATGGATGTAAGAGACGGTAAGGATGGAGCTCTTGGAACTGATGGAACTACTAAGAGTCCGTCATATAAGGGAGTGCCGTACTATCAAGATAAGCTCAATGAATTTGTTCGAACCTTTGCCATGGCATATAACGAAGGATATGTAACTGAAGCAGGGGTCTTGGTGGATAAGGTCGGACATGTTGATGGATATGGAGTTGATACTGATGGTACAGGACCTGCAACAGCCACTTCTGGAGTGAGGTTTTTTACAAGATTTGGTGAGGAGAACAATGCAATATCTGGGGCTGACTTGATAAATGGAGCAACTGATATGGCCTCAATTATTGCTCAATATAATACTATCACTGCAAAGAATTTCACTGTAAGCAGTGATGTTATGAACAACCCTTATGCTATAGCTACAACAGATGTTCCTGGCGAAAACGGAAATATAGATGTATTAAATGAGTTACTTAAAATAAGGTCTAATGCAAGCCTATTTACAGAAGGTGCACCTGAGGATTTTATAAAATCACTGGTGGCAACTATGGGTATAGATGCCCAGCAGGCTATTACATTTTCTGATAGTCAGGAAACAATAGTACAACAAATTGATAATAGAAGAATGTCGGTTTCAGGGGTTCAGCTAAATGAGGAGCTGACCAATATGATTAAATTTCAACAGTCATACAAAGCAGCAGCTAGAATGCTAAATACAATGTCTGAGATATATGATACCCTTATTAATAGATTAGGGGTATAGGCTTAATATAATTTAAAAGCGTAGGTTTAGTTATGAAAATTAGATTTAATATTTAACACATATTAGGTTTTGGAGGAAAGATATATGAGAATAACAAACAATATGATTATTGCCAATATGACCAGGAATATTAGTAACAATCAGGCCCGTGAAAATAAGTATCAAACTCAGCTTGCTACAGGCAAAAAGATATCTGTACCATCAGATGACCCTGTTGTTGCTGCAAGAGCTCTGAAGCTTAGAACAGATGTATCTAAGCTTGAGCAATATAAGAAAAACATAGGTGATGCACAATCCTGGCTAAGCGCCACGGATGAGGCCTTGAGTAAACTTGGTGCTGTTCTGCAACAGGCAAGAGATAAAATGGTACAGGCAGCAAATGGTACAAATACGCCTCAGGAAACTCAGGCTATAGCTATGGAGTTGAAACAACTCAGAATTCAAGCTGTTCATCTCTCAAATTCAACATATTCTGGTAGATATATATTCTCAGGCTTTAAGACAGATCAGAAAGTAATGAATGATGATGAGACCAGCCCAGACTTCGGGAAATTTTTGATTAACGTAGACACAGCTACTGTAGTGGATCCAGCAGCTACGCCACCAAAAACAGAAATAGCAAAGGAAAGAATATTATATGAAGTGGGCGTTGGAGATAGTATAAATATTAATATAACAGGCGGAGACTTATTTAATAGTAGATATACAGGCAATAATAATACTGGAATAGCTGTTGCCTCCGAAATACCATCAATGATAAAAATGTTTGATGGTGTAATTGCAAGCATGGAGAATGGTGACTCTAAAGCAATAAGTGATCAATTAGCTACTATTGATTTGGAAATTGGGAATGTACTAAGAGTGAGAGCTGATATTGGTGCCAGACAAAACAGAATGGACTTGACAGAAGATAGAATGGATAGTGACTTAGTTAACTTCACAGCATCAATGAGTACCAATGAAGATATTGATGTGGCTGAAGCAATAATGAATCTCAAAAATGAAGAAAATGTATATCAGGCATCCTTGGCTGCAGGAGCAAGAGTTATTCAGCAATCGTTAGTAGACTTTTTGAATTAGTAGAGGTAGCAATAATACTTCTAATTATAAGTTCTGAGCGAACTTTGCTTCATTATAAAGGATATAGATATATGATGATTTAGAGCCGAAAAGTAGTGAGAAGCGGTTACGTTGACTTTAGTAAGTTTACACAAGGATGTGATGCAGATGGGTCTTTCTATAAGCACTACACCAGCTAAGATAGCCATAGAAACTGTACCAGCTGAATTAGAGATGCATGTAAAAAATGCAGAGCTAAGGCTTAAACAAAAGCAACCAAAAATGAATATAGAAACAGAGCCACTAGTGGTAATGATAGATCAGTACCAGTGCTTTGCTGAGGCAGGACTAAAAAATATTAGCGATTTTGCTAGAGAACAGGGACAAAAAGGTCTTCAGAGCGTTACAGCCTATACTGGTAAAATAGCAAGTGATGGTGATGCCATGGCAAGGATAGGGTATAGGGCAAACATAATGATTAATATCGCAAAAAATAGTGCCATAAAGAAGCGTGATTTTAATGTGGACTTTATTCCCAAGTCAAGACCAAAGATAACAGTAACAGGTGGTACAGTAGATTTAAAGGCAGAGTTTATAAATAATATCGGAGAAATTAATGGTGTAACAGGCCAGTACATACCAGCAGATATAAGATTTAAGTATAAACCCCCAAATGTAGACATACGTGTAGTGTCTTATGGGTCAGTAGATATAAAATATACTGGGAATAGTATTGACGGGTATATATAGAGGGATACTGATATACTTGAATAATAAAAAAGGTATAATTAACGTTAAGTTACATTATATATTTTGGAGGTACAAAAAGATGATTATCAAGACAACTCATTTCGGTGAAATAGAAATACTTGAAGAGAATATTTTAGACTTTGAAGAGGGTATACTAGGGTTCGAAGATATACACAAATTCGGAGTTATTAATAGCGAAGACCCTGAATCCCCATTTTGTTGGATTCAGGCTATTGAAAAGCCAGAGCTTGCTTTTGCATTAGTTGATCCTTTTGCTATTAGAAAGGATTATGATTTTGAATTAAATGAGGAGAGTGTAAGCGCTCTTGGAATAGATGAACCGTCACAGGTAGCAGTCTATTCCATTGTTGTAGTGCCAGAGGATGTAAAGAGAATTAGTATGAATCTAAAAGCACCTATTATTGTTAACACAAACAATAAAAAGGCTGCACAGATAATCCTAAATTCAGAAAAATACACAGTGAGGCATTTCATTATGGACGAGCTCCAAAAACAGGAGGTGTAGCTATGCTAGTACTCTCAAGGAAAAAAGATCAAGCGATTATGATAGGTGACAATATAGAGCTTACCATTATCGAAATACAAGGAGATCAAGTAAGGCTAGGCATCAATGCTCCCAAAAATGTGTCAATATATCGTAAGGAATTGTTTTTGGAGATTAAGGAAGAAAACAAGAAGGCTGCAAGCGCTGGGCTGGTTAAGCTAGATGATATATTGAAAAATAAAGAATAAATGCAAACATACAGAATAAAAGTAAAAATAAATAAAATTATTTGATAAAAAACTATATTTTTTGTAGTTTTTTATTTTTTTGCTATAAAGTATTTGAAAAAAAGTACGATATATTAATCAAGTAGGAAAGTACAGATGCTTTATACCGGCCGGATAGAGTAAATGGCGGATCTACATACCATTCGGGAAAGGAATCCCGAAAAACAAAAAAATCAAGGAGGATTTTATTATGAGAATTAATCACAACATAGCAAGTATGAACACTAACAGATCGTTAGGAGTAAACAGAGGCAACACTCAGAAGTCACTTGAAAAATTGTCATCAGGTCTCAGAATTAACAGAGCTGGAGACGATGCAGCAGGTTTGGCAATATCTGAAAAAATGAGAGGTCAGATCAGAGGCTTAAACAAAGCTTCCAGCAACGCTCAGGATTCAATATCATTAGTACAGACTGCTGAAGGTGCATTAACTGAAACTCACTCAATTCTACAAAGAATGAGAGAACTAGCTGTTCAATCAGCAAATGATACTAATACAGATTCTGATAGAAAAGAGCTTCAAGCGGAAGTTAAGCAATTAACTGCTGAAATCGACAGAATAGGTAACACTACTGAGTTCAATACAAAGAAATTGTTAGACGGTAGTGCAAAGGGAGTTAAAGAGGCTATTGATGGTACATTAAACATCAATAACAATACTTCTAAGGTTACAATTAGTATGGTGATTACAGGAGCAAATGCTACTACATTATCAACTATAAGAACAGATGGAGTTTACAACGGAGCTGTTGCAATAGTAAGAGTTTCAGAGGGAACTGCTTGGGCAGCTGCAGATTATAGAGTAATCGGAAAAGATGGTAGGACACTAACAACTGTTTCAGTTGCTGCTGGTCAGATCGCTTTTGCAGCAGCAGCAGCTTCTGCTAATGGTGTATTAACTACTGCAAGAGTTCTTTCTGCTGCTAACATCACTGCTATGGCAGTTGGAGAAAGTATTACTCTAGTATTTGGTCAAGCAAAATCAGCTTCTGCTGAATTGGATGATTCAATCATGGCTCAGATTGGTGCAAACTCTGGTCAAACAATGTTTATATCAATTGATGATATGAGATCAACAGCTATTGGTGTTGATACAATTGATATATCAACTAAATGGGGAGCAGCTACTGCTATTGAAACTGTGAACAATGCTATTTCACAGGTATCACATCAGAGATCTTCACTTGGTGCTGTACAAAACAGACTTGAGCACACAATCAACAACTTGGATACATCTTCTGAGAACTTACAGGCATCTGAATCACGTATCCGTGATGTAGATATGGCTAAAGAAATGACTGAGTTCACTAAGAACAATATTCTTACTCAGGC
>JAEZOA010000074.1 GCA_023441625.1 Bacillota bacterium | reverse complement strand
CCTCCAGCTTCCTTCGGATTCCTCGTCGCCGAGGACACCCTTGCTATTGGCTAACGGTTGGCACTATCAACCCCCGTATCGGACTTTCACCGACGGGAAAGCGCCCATGCTGGGCGCACATAAAAATTCCCTCGAAACTTAAGTTTGAGGGAACATAAAATATACAGCAAAATATTTTTACTGACTCCTACGCTGTTAATAGTTTAAACTATATGTAACAAGACGTTACATTTGAATCTTAATATCAATAAGCTTTTTTAGAACTTCAAAATCCTGCGGTGTTCTTATTTCCACATTAAACGAACGTCCTTCTCTATACTGCTTTGCACTCAAAATACTGGCTAAAATATTTTCTGGCAGTTCACTTTTTTCAGCAACAAATACTGCTTTCTCTCCAAACACTAAAACACATGTAAAACAATTTATATTTTTATATTCGGGTATAAAAAAATTATATTTCTTTCCTCCTTGTTTGACATGAGTAGTATTTTTTTACACCAACCAGCCTTCTGAGAATAAAACTTCCATTCCTCTTTTTTTAATCCATACTTTTCAATATAAAGTTTCACATCATTCCACATTGCTCCCGCTTTTTCTAAAACTCTAAACACTTCATTTCCAGATGGTAGCATGTATTTGTCGCAGAAAAAACTGAGTGACATAGTATCTTCTCCATTACGTTAATATAATGAGCATAACTCACTCTTAATAAGACAACAGCATGGATAATTTATGAAATTAAAATACACCTTGCAGCTAAATTATTCAAGTGGTATAATTTAAAATAATTGAATAATATCTTCAGGGCAGGGTTAAATTCCCTACCGGTGGTAAAGCCCACGAGCCGCAAGGCATGATTCGGTGCAATTCCGAAGCCGACAGTACAGTCTGGATGAAAGAAGATGAATAGCTACAGTGTTTCTGTATGTATACAAATTGCTCTGGAATAATTTTTTGTTCCAGAGTTTTTATTTATAATAACACCTATTCACCCTCCAAGACAGTAAAAATGCCCTGAATAATTTTATTCAGAGCATTTTTCTTTAGGAGGCACTGTATGACTGACACAAAATATATGAGTCTTGCTTTACAGCTTGCAAAAAAGGGCTGCGGATGGGTAAATCCCAATCCAATGGTTGGTGCGGTTATTGTAAAAGACGATAAAATTATTGGGCAGGGCTATCACCAGAAATACGGAGAGCATCACGCTGAACGTAATGCTATAGCAAACTGTAGAGCATCTCCAGCAGGCGCAACCATATATGTTACACTTGAGCCGTGCTGCCACTATGGAAACACGCCACCTTGCACCGATGGAATTCTGGAAAGTGGTATCAGTCGTGTGGTCATCGGCTCTTCCGACCCAAACTCGCTGGTTGCTGGAAAAGGTATTAAAAAATTGCGTTCCCATGGAGTCGAAGTAACAGAGAATATTTTAAAAGCCGAATGTGATGCTCTTAACCAAAGCTTTTTCCATTATATCAGAAATGGATTTCCCTATGTAATCATGAAGTACGCCATGACACTGGACGGAAAAATCACTACATGTACCGGTAACTCCAGATGGATTACCGGTGAACCAGCGCGACAGCGTGTTCATGAAGACAGACACCGGTACTCTGCCATTATGGTAGGTGTTAACACCATCGTTGCAGATAATCCTATGCTAACCTGCCGACTGGAAAACAGTAGAAATCCACTCCGTATTGTGTGTGATACAAATCTGAAAACACCATTGAGCTCAAAGCTTGTCATTTCTGCCAGCATGGCAGGTACTCTTATTGCCACAGCAGTAACAGAAGACAGAATACATCAGCCATATCTGGAGGCGGGCTGTAGTATTTTGGTGCTCCCAAAGAAGGACGGTCACATCGATTTGAACTGTCTTATGCAAAAGCTGGGCGAAAGAAAAATTGACAGCATTCTGCTTGAAGGTGGCAGTACCTTGAACTGGTCTGCACTGCAAATTGGAGTCGTTAACAAGGTACAGGCATACATTGCCCCCAAGCTGTTTGGTGGCAGCGGAAAGACACCAGTTGGAGGTCTGGGTGTGGATTACCCTGATGGAGCTTTTCAACTAAGGAGACCCACTATTACATTGGTGGGAGAAGATATTTTATTAGAAAGCGAGGTGATTGGATGTTCACTGGAATCATAGAAGAAATCGGTTGTATTAAAGAAATTCGTAAAGGAGCGAAATCCGCCGCTATCAATGTTCAGGCGAAAAAAACAATGCAGGACCTCTGTGTTGGTGACAGTATTGCAGTCAACGGTGTTTGTCTTACAGTTACGTCTTTTTCTCAAAGCAGCTTTACTGCAGATGTAATGCACGAAACTCTGAACCACTCTTCTCTTGGGGATTTACGCACAGGAAGCCCTGTCAATCTAGAAAGGGCCATGTCCGTAAATGACAGATTCGGAGGCCATATTGTCACTGGCCATATAGATGGAACTGGGACAGTTTCTGCTATAGAAAAAGACGACAATGCCATATGGTACAGTATTAAAACTACCCCTGAAATCATGAGGTACATTATCGAAAAAGGTTCAATTACAATTGATGGAATCAGCCTGACAGTGGCGAAAGTTCAAAAGTATGGCTTTAGCGTTTCCATCATACCCCATACAGCAATAATGACAATTTTATCAGGAAAACACATTGGTGATAAAGTAAATCTGGAAAACGATTGTATTGGCAAATATGTAGAACGTCTGTTGGGAATTCAGTCGCCGAAAGCTAATATTACATCTGACTTTCTTGCAAAGTACGGATTTTAGGAGGAATTAAAATGTTTCATTTCAACACCATTGAAGAGGCTCTGGAAGAATTGAGGCAAGGTAAAATCATCTTGGTTACAGACGATGCAGACCGTGAAAATGAAGGTGATTTTGTTTGTGCAGCACAGTTCGCTACCAAAGAAAATGTAAATTTTATGGCTTTAAACGGAAGAGGTCTTATATGTATGCCCATGAGTGAGTATCTTTGTAAAAAGCTGAATTTACCACAGATGGTCAGTGACAACAATGATAATCACAAAACAGCCTTTACTGTTTCTATCGACCATATAGGTACAACCACCGGTATTTCGACAGAAGAGCGCAGTTTCACCGCTATAAAATGCGTGGAGGAAAATGCGAAACCTGAGGATTTCCGCCGTCCTGGTCATATGTTTCCTCTGCTGGCAAGAAAAAATGGAGTACTGGAAAGGAACGGACATACCGAAGCTACAGTGGACCTGATGCGACTGGCCGGTCTAAAGGAATGTGGACTTTGCTGTGAGATTATGCGTGAAGACGGAACCATGATGCGTACACCTGAGTTGATGGAACTGGCACATAATTGGGATCTAAAAATAATCACAATCAAAACTCTACAGGAATACCGAAAAAAGAATGAAAAGCTGGTTGAGCAAATTACCTGTGCAGAGATGCCTACAAAATATGGTGATTTCAAGGTTTATGGGTATATCAGCAAGCTCAGCGGTGAACATCATGTGGCATTAGTCAAGGGAGCGATTGGCAATGGCCAAAACCTTTTATGCCGCGTCCATTCAGAGTGCCTTACTGGAGATGCCTTTGGTTCCACGCGCTGCGACTGCGGTCAGCAATTTTCAGCAGCTATGAAGGAAATCGACAAGGAAGGCCGTGGAATTCTCCTTTACATGCGTCAGGAGGGACGTGGGATTGGACTCATAAACAAGCTACGTGCCTATGCACTTCAGGATCAAGGTATGGATACCTTAGAGGCAAATCTTGCTCTCGGCTTTAATGGAGATATGCGAGAATACTTCATCGGCGCTCAAATTCTCCACGACCTTGGGGCAAAGACATTACGTCTGCTCACCAACAACCCCGACAAAGTCTATCAGCTTTCGGGTTTCGGTATGGAAATCATACAACGAATTCCCATCCAAATGGATGCTACCTTTCATAATCTGTCCTATTTGAAAACCAAACAGAAAAAAATGGGCCATATTATGAATTATTAAAATAATAACAACAGAGGAGATGTTAAGAATGAGAACATTTGAAGGAAAACTTGTATCAAAAGACATTAAAATTGGCATTGTTGCCGCACGTTTCAATGAATTTATCACAAGCAAGCTGTTAAGCGGTGCATTAGACGGACTAAGACGCCATGATATCAGTGATTGTAATATCGACATTGCATGGGTTCCAGGTGCATTTGAGCTCCCATTAGTCACTTCTAAAATGGCGAAAACAGGTTTGTACGATGCACTTATCTGCCTTGGCGCAGTTATCCGGGGGAGTACAACCCACTATGACTATGTTTGTAGTGAAGTATCCAAAGGTATTGCTCACGTATCTCTAAATAGTGGAATTCCTGTCATGTTTGGCGTACTAACCACGGAAAATATCGAACAGGCTATTGAACGCGCAGGCACCAAGGCTGGTAATAAAGGCTTTGATTGTGCAGTTGGCGCTATTGAAATGGTCAATCTTATTCGCGAAATAGAAGCATAGTATTACATTGATTTTAGTTTTAATATGATTTTTGCGCACTCAATTTAGTCTTGTATAGTAATTATTTAAAAGCACAGAGGGCAAACGGTTTTCACCTCAAGTATCCCAAATATTGAATGGTAACTTAATGAATATCCGAGTGCCCTCTGTGCTAAAAATTTTTTGAATAAATTATAATAAAAACACCTATTGCTAAAAAAAATAACCCACAAACATAATCAGCATTTTTATTTTTACTTCCGTACCTACCTCTTACTGGCTTGTTTAAAACAAAGAATATACCAACAAAAATAATGAAACATGAAATTATTAATTGCACATATTTTATATTACTTAATCCTATTAGCGGAATCACTCTAAATGTTAAAGTAGTAATAATACCAAATACTATTCCGAAGAACACATAATATAATGGATGGTCAAAATCAACAGGTTCTCTATAATTTATTATGTTTACATTTTCTGTTTTACTAATCAAATAACTTATAAACTCCTCAAACTCCTCAAGTCCATTTATATAAAGGAACTTCATCCCATGTGTAATAATTCTTATTTCTCTTATTAACCCTTTTGTAGTTCTTTTAATTCGTATACTTTTAATATCCGATAATAAGCATATGTCACATGAGTCTTTAAATATCCATTTAAGTTCACTGTCAGTAAGTTGGATTTGCATATATGATTGTTTATCATGGGTCTTATTTAATCTAACTATTAACAGAATAAGAATCATTGCAAAGATAATTAAAGAAGGCACTAAAATTTTTGGCATTGATATTATAACATCTAATGAAAATATACATATAGTTAGAAATAGACTTATAGAAAGAGTTATAAAAGCTCTTTTCCGTCGATTCATTTCATACTTTGAGGCTTTATATTCTTTTGTTTTCGACTGCTTGTTAATATACATTTCTATTTCTCTCTTCCGTTTATTTTTAGAGTATAAATAGATACTGGACAACAAGGATATCATCTATGAATACCCCCTATTTCTACATATTATCACATTATTACCCCAGCTTTTAAATCTCCATTAATTAATCTTATTATATAATCTTTATATTCCACTTTTTCGCTCATAATATAAAGAGCTCCATTCCAGTAATAAATAATATTGCTGTGACTGCTGATATTGTGAATAGACCAAAGATAAATCCAATTAAATATGATTTTAAAGGTCTACCTGTTTGAAAACCAACAGAACTTACAGGGCGTTTTTCTACAAACTTTACCCATAAAAAGAAAACTGTTATCTGTGTTCCACATACTATCATTTTTCTTAATGCAACCATAAAACTCTCATTTAAATAACCAAAAAATTCTAAAATATTTAAAACGGATAGTGCTAGTAAACGCCCTAACATAAGCCCAATTAGCCACAATAAAAAATATACTAAAATGGTTACTGGAATATTTAATTTTACTTTACTTGTTTCGGCTTGTAGGAACAGATTGCTTTTTCTTAATTGTAAATTTAAATCTTTCATATAACCTCGCACAGAGAATATCTCTTAATATATAATAGGCTCCAATTACTTTATACAACTAATTCTCCTCTCCGTTTAGTGCTCTCTGCTTTATTAATTCATTTGCAGAGAATGAATAACGCATTGAGATTTAATAACCAATTTTCGAATCAAAGGGTGGTCAGACTTTTTCCAGTTCTCTTTGGGCATTGTAGTAATTATATCATAGGTACGTATAATGTCTTTATATCAAAAACAAATCCTGTATCATTATCACAGGATTTGTTTTTTTGCAGCATAACCCTCTACTTCTCCCCTTCAATATACCTAAAAGAAGGGTTCAAAGTAACCATGCCTTCATAAAAATATGTATGTCCACCAAGATACCCAATCTTAACATCATAATCCTCTTCCAACCATGTATTTAGTTTTGCACCTTTTCCAAATGCATTTTCAAGATCCACACAAGATGTTATATAATATCGCATTACACCTCTTACTCGAACCGAGCCTGATGCATCTTCATATATCATTGATGTGTCGGTGTAGAACTTACCCTTTACAATAATCTTATCCTCATAATTCTCTTTCCACCATCTATCCAGAACTGACTCACTCGATGCAAAAGGCCTCATAGCATCCTTAAACGCCTTCTCGCCTTTAGTATAATCAACATTCCAAAGTCCTTCTATTGCACCTGTAGCAAATTCTATATAATCTGTTATACGCGATGAATCTAATTCCTGCATTGCCTCAATAAATTCTTCATTCGTTTTGGTAAATCCTAACCCACTATTGTCACCGATATTTAATTTGTAACTATCTAGCCTTTGCTTTTCTTCAAGTGTTATCGCTCTATCTGGATTTGGATTTGTGCCTAACTCATCCCCAAAGTTCTGGTTTTCTTTTATTGATATATTTACTGTATGTGTTGTTCCGTCCCAGGTGACAACTGCTCCCAATGCTTCACTTACAAAGCGTATAGGTACGAGTATTCTTCCATTTTTATTTGTTGCTACAGTATCCATTGTTTTTTTTTCGCCATTGATAGTGTAGTCTTTTTTGTCAGCATATAATACAACTTTATTTTTATCTTTTACCACTACAACTGATTTATTACTTCCAACCCATGCAACAGTTGCTCCTAATGCTTCACTAACAAATCTTACAGGTACCTGTACTCTGTTATTTCCATCTAGACACGGCTGTGTGTCGGGGAAGCTTGTCTTATTTCCGTTTACTATTACTTTGATGGTTGTACTTGTAGCTGCTTTTGATGTTTGTCCCCCCATTGTTAAACCTAGCGTCAGTAGCATTGCTAGTGTTAGTATGTACGAAATTATTTTTTTCATTTTTTTAAAGTCCTCACTTTATCTTAAAGTTGTTTATTACATTTGTTCTATGAAAGCTATGTTAAATAACAACACTTTACATAATTGTTATTACAATTGTACTCTTTAAAAATAAAATGTTCAACAAAAAACACCCCTCAGCTTCAAATAGAAACTTAAGGAGTGCTATTTGTTAATTTTAAAATAGGATGAAACTATTAAGTGTTTTTTTGCAACAGCATTTCCTGCTCCAAAAAGGCTTTGATATACGGATTGTTTCCCTCATTTAGGGCAGGCATAAATGCCATATATCGACACTTTTGATAACGCTCCTTATCCATTATAAAATCATATCCCATTATACATCTCGGATTGCAGTCATCTGGATTTATCAATCGTTTACATACCGAAGCCTTTGTGATTTCCTTTTTCATTTTATCAGGCAATGTATTTAGAAAAGCAGCATATTGTCCAATATGTTCGGGATAAATACGTAATTTCATGCCTGTTTTACGTGATACAAAAGTAGCTAATGTTCTTTTCGTTTCGCTCAAAATATAGGAAACAACAAACCCATTTTTGGCAGTTTTTAATTCACATTTACAATTATTTTGTGTAAGATAATTGTTGATTTCAGCAACAATATCTTTGTTTGAACTATCTACTGTATCAAGAAATTCGTTGAATTGCTCGTTCACTTAATTTCCCCCCTCTTTCATGTCTTATAATAGTTAATACTTCTTAACCACTTTTTTTGACTGGAATCCATACCTCAAATTTAGCCTTTTGCGGGTCTGGGCTAATATAAAGTTCAATATCAGGTCCATTATCATATTCATATCCAGAAGTAGGTAACCACTCTCTTACAATACGTTGCTCTAATTCCTGAATTGCCTGCGGGCATTGTCCTTCTCCGTAAAATATTGCCCATGTATAAGGTTGTACAATATATTCTTCTAGATTATCAGTAGTTGGCTTTGTACTTGTAACAGCTATAAAATACTTCCACTCCTCTACGTTATTGCAGGCACTTACACCTAGAATTCCTGTTGGCTGACTATCCATCAAAGATACTAATTTAGGAATAGTCCCATCCATAGCTGCCTTTCCCCACATTTGGGGAACAATTTCAAAGTTTTTCTCAACTTCTTTATAAAGAGGCTCTGCAATTCCAACAATACGAAAGGCTTCTTTCTTTTCAATTCTGTAATTAATTTCATCTGCTCCTTTAATGCTAATTTTGAAGCTGATAGGTGGAAATGCCTTCAATGGAGTTGTCCCCTCCTTTACAAATGATGGCGCAAATCCATGTACACTTTGAAAAGCTCTAGTAAACGCTGTTGGAGAAGAATAACCATATTTAAGAGCTACATCAATAACTTTCTTGTCACTGTCTTGCAAATCTACCGCTGCCAAAGACATACGCCTGCGACGGATATATTCGGATAGCGGAACATTTGCCATGTATGCAAACATTCTTTGAAAATGATAGGTTGAACAGCATGCTATTTTTGCAAGCTGTTCATAATCTATTTCCTCTGTTAAGTGTTCTTCAATATGATTAATAGCTTTATTTAGTCTTTCAATCCATTCCATATAATCAGCTCCCTATGATATTATAATATCCCCAGATAATTGTCCTCTCTTTTTATGCACAAATTAAAGAGCATGAGTTTTTAAAGTTAATCTTATTTCTTCTTTGCACTTTCATGTGATAACTCCTTATACATTTTTATATTAAAGAACAAGGCAAAACCACCTAACATCACAAATGACAGAGCCTTTGTAATTAATACGGGTATTGCAATTTCAGCTCCTGAAGCAATCTGCAATATAGTTTGTGGAATTATCATAATTCCAACAACTATGCATATTCTAAGAATGATTGCTAATAACATCGTCCCCAAGCTTTGTTTTTTTGCAAGCAAGTACAAGCATACAAAGCACAAAGGACTAATGATTCCCATATCCAATACATATGTAATTTCTGTTGTATACACTTCTATTAACGATAATGTCCCTCCATTAATAAGTGTAGGAATAATATCTGGCAGCCATGCAACAATCAGTGCCACTCCGCATAAAATCAAAAATGCTTTCAATCCCTTTGTGGCTTTGATTGTTTGGTTCCATTCAATATTTTTTATATGTATAAACATTCCAAATAAAGAGCAGGAAAACAGAGCAATATATACTAAAAACAATTTATTATATGTGACTCCAAATGAAATACTCATTGCATAATATAATGCTACAGAATATACAGAAATCATCTTTAAATTATTTAATGAATCACTATTTCTTAGATATTGAATATATGTATACAAAAACATAGGCACTAATATAAAAAGAAAACAAAAATCTGCTCCAATTAATATAGGTGCCTTAAAGTAACTATCAAATGCATATATCCCATAACCATAAATGGAAACTGATTGACCATATTGATTAAGAAAACTATGAGCATGAGAGAAATCTATAGACAAAATACCAGAAATCGTAGTAATACACATCAACAACATCGTAACTACTGCCAGCCAATTTTTTCTTTTTGTCATTCTATAATACCTCCAATATTTTTATTCATTTTTATCATAGTATTTAGAGTAGTAACTAAATCTTCTCGTGGAATGTTTCTGTAGAGTTTTGACATGAAAGATATACTTATTTCACGATTTGAGTCTGCCATTTTTTCTAGCTTACCAGTGGATATAAGCAATAATTTTCGCTTATCATTGCTGTGCAGTACAATTTGTAAATATTCTTCCCTCTGTAAATGTTCTGCCATTCTTTTTACATTCTGATAGGAACATCCAATTAACTCAGCCATTTCTTTCAGTGTAGGAGGGCTATCAAACATCCCCAGTGCTACCATTAAAAAATGCTGCTTCATGGTAATATCTTTAAAGTCTTTATCCCCAATTGCTTGAATTCTGTTGCTTAAAGAAAAAAGAGTTCCATAGATTGCATATTCTTCATTAATACCTAATATTTTCACATTGTATCCTCAATATATAACATATTATGTATTTGACTATATAATATATTATGTATTGTGTCAACATTGAAAATATAAATTAGGAATTTGTATTCAATTTTCGATAAAATAAACTAATGTATTCATCTTACAAACTCCAGCACTTCAGGTAGTGAATTGAAAATATAGGCCTACCTCTACGAAATTTTTTCTTATTTGGAGGATTCTCATGTACTATCAAAATACTCAGCAAACGAAAATACTTATCTTATTGTCTCCCTCCAAGTACAGAAGTGATGACAGCAACAAGACTACTTAAATTTTGGTAACCATGCTCCATGTGCCTCTATCAGTTCATCCACCATAGCCACTATGTCATCTATTGAAAGCTCTGCAGATGTATGCGGATCAAGCATAGCAGCATGATATATGTGTTCTTTCTTTCTTGTGACAGCCGCTTCAATGGTTAATAGCTGAGCATTGATGTTAGTCATATTCATAGCAGCAAGCTGAACAGGCAGTTTCCCTACTCTACATGGCATTAATCCCATGCTATTGACAACGCATGGAACCTCAACACAAGCCTCAGCAGGCAGATTTTCAATAAGTCCTCCGCTATTTAAAACGTTACCTCCAAAATAATATGGTCTATTTGATACAATAGCCTCCATTATTGACGATGCATACTCTTCCGTTCTCTTATGAGTCAAACTTGCATTATTTACAATTTCGTCTCTCTGCTTATTCCAGTCTGCAATCTGCTGGATGCATCTTCTAGGGTACTCGTCAAGAGGAATGTTATATTTGTCAATCAGCTCAGGGTAACGTGATTTTATAAAGAAAGGGTTATATTCTGCATTATGCTCGCTTGATTCAGTACAGTAATAACCAAGCCTGTTCATATATTCATAACGAACCATATCATAATGCTTTTCACTGATATTTTTCAAATTTGCTCTTCTCTTTATTTCCGGGTATAGGTCATTTCCATCCTTATCCTTTATTTCAAGCAGCCATGCCATGTGATTAATTCCTGCAATAAGGTCTCTGCGTCCTTCTATTTTATCCTGCATATCCAATGCTTTCAAAAGATCTTTTGAGCATACCTGTACACTATGGCATAATCCTACCGTCTTTACACCTGTATATCTCTGCATATAGCCTGAAAGAATTGCCATAGGATTTGTATAATTCAAAAACCATGCATTAGGGCATACCTCTTCAATATCTCTAGAAAACTCCTCCATTACAGGTATAGTTCTCAATCCCCTCATGATGCCTCCGATACCTAGTGTATCGGCGATTGTCTGTTTTAGTCCATATTTCTTTGGAATCTCAAAATCTGTTATGGTACAAGGGTCGTAGCCCCCTACTTGAATGGCATTAACTATAAAGTCTGCCCCTCTTAATGCATCTTTTCTGTTTTCAACTCCCAGAAAGGTTTTTATTTTTGCTCTTCCACTATTAACATTTTTATTAATAGCCTCCAGCATTGATTTGGACTCCTCAAGTCTGTCACGATTAATATCGTACAGACATAATTCACTGCCACTCAAGCCTTCTGAACACATACAATCTCCAAGAACATTTCTTGCAAATATTGTACTACCAGCACCCATAAATGTTATTTTCAACATATGTTCACCCTCCGTTTTTTTCTGTAATATATCTTTTGCCTTTAATTATATACATTTAAAGCATCTTATTAAATTGCATAATGTAACCTTGATTTGTTATAATGTAACCATATCTGATATTAAAGGAGTAAAGAATGATTTATGATATACCTTTGATAAACAAGCATTTCTCCGATATCAACCCCTTGGTATTTGGCTGGGAAAACTGTGATCCTGGTCATTTTTTTGGTCCTGCCTCACGAGAATATTACCTTTTTCATTTTATTGAATCTGGCAGGGGCACCTTCACCCGAAATAACATCACCTACGAACTATCAAAAGATCAAATATTTTTAATAAGGCCCTACGAAATGACATTTTACAAGGCGGATGAAATTTATCCTTGGGAGTATATTTGGATGGGCTTTGATGGTAATATTGTTGAATCAATGCTCAATACAACAAAATTATCAAATGGCAATGCAGTATTGACTGTACCATTTCTCAGAGATATATTTTTAAGTTTGAAAAATATTTGCATTAAGCATAATACCATTGAAATATATTTGTGCAGCAAGATTCACGAAATGTTTGGGCTACTTATGGATAAGGTTAATTCTACCCCTACATCAAACAGCATGAAGCATATTTACATTCAAAAAGCAGAGGACTATATAAAATCAAACTATGCAAGGAATATTAATATTCAGAGTATTTCCGATATGCTTGGGATAGATCGTAGATATTTTTGTAGAATTTTTGCAGAACAGATAGGACAAACTCCACAAAAATATCTTGTAGACTACAGGCTTGAAAAGGCGGCAAGTCTCTTGAGGCACAGAAATTATGGAGTAGGTGAGGCGGCCCGTAGCACAGGCTACCAAGATATTTACAATTTTTCAAAAATGTTTAAGTCCAGATATGGACTATCTCCAGCCAATTACAAAAAAAAATTTATCACTACAAAAACTTAGCTTATTTATTTTCCCTTAGAATAATTTTACCCTAGAGAAGTCTAAGGCAAAATTCTCTAGGGTAAATTATTCTATGACGAACTTCAATCATTTACTTTTTTTATCTCCTCCGGGTCGATCTTAATTCTCCTGTCCATAGTCATAAGTCCATTGACTTCCTGCATTACATCTGTGAGCTGAGTATAGCAGTAGCCTGAAATATATGGTGTGTTTCTTATTGCCAAAGTCATACTCCGATATCTGTTCAGTAAGTCATGATACTTAACAGATTAATTAGTTTTTTATAGGTACCGCCTTCCTCTTCGAGCTTTCTGCCATTAATAAGTGTTCCTGGAGGAACACCAAAACCACCCATCCAACTAAATCCCATTTCTCTAGCAAATAAACGACAACAATCAATAGCACATCGGTTCGCCTCCGGTTCAGAAAACCCACTATTGCTGATAACCAGCATTTTTCGCGGCTTATCCGATAATTTATCTTTATATTGATAAAGCAGTTCAAAAAACTCTAAAATCAAACCAGGCACCGAATTTTCGTATATTGGCAAAGAAAAAATTATTATATCAGTATTAATAATTTGCTTAATTTGCTCAATTAGGCTTTGTCGGCTTCCGATTTCATTCCACAAATGGTGGGTTTTAGTATCAGGATAACAGAATAGTATGAATTTCACAGGCTCTAATAAATTCCTACAGTCGGCCTTATGTGACTCTTTTCTATTGTAATTCACTGCCCTAATTGCTCAGTCATCAACCCCCATCGAAAACCGAATTTATCAACAAATACAACCATACAGGAACTATATGTTGTACTTTGCAATGGATAGATTGTTGTACTACCTTCTTTCAAAACATCATATGCTTGTTTCACTTCTTCTTTTGTATCAAATGTAACCGTTAATGATAAAGAAAGACTAGTAGCAAAAGGAACATCCAGATTATCACACATCATGATTCTTTGATTTCCAATATTAAGTTCTGCATGATAAATGTATCTTTTTTCTTCATCCGATAATTCTCTATCAAAGTCTTCTTTTTTTGCTTCTGAATATCTTAATAAACAGCCTATCTTAGCATTAAATGCTTTTTTATATAAATCAAGCGCATCCTCACAACGCCCATTGAAGTTAAAATTCGGTGTAATCAATGCCATGTGTTAATCCTCCATCTCAATTCAAATTCCTATTTGTCTTTATGTTTTACACATTTTCTACATCATCACCTAAAAAGTCATTTTCTCTTTACATCACACTCAAAATCTTTTGTTATCCTGAAAAATCTCTATGTAATCTATATTTTAAACCTATTTTATCGGCACAACAATCTGTGTAAGCAGTTCACTTGCATTTCGATCTTCATCATTCAAATAATAATTGAAAATCTTTCCCTGCTGTTCATAGCCATGCTCTATTATCCACTGCATAATTTCAAACATCAGAGGATCAGTATCTTCATAAGCGCCCAAGAAGATGCCCGACACCGCTTTTTGAATAGGAATAGTATAACTTGCGATATCATCCTTTCCCGATACTGACTTGGCAACTGGAAAACCCATTTCAACATCAAGGTTTTCTAAATCAGTATTATGGTAGCATACAAAAGGACCGCTGGAGAGCAACAGGTCATTTTGTTGAGCATACTCCATAATTCTCTCATATGCTTGCTTGGCAGTATTCGGATAATCTTTGAAAGGAATAGTTGTGCGGATAGACAGGACATGTTGTTCCGGTTGCTCTATTAAATTAATTTTAGATATGATTGCCATTTTTCATTACCTCCGTATTATTTTTTTACCTCTTCGTATTGCGATACATTGCTTAACATCCTCCAATACTGCACCTTCCGTTATATTAATCATGAGCCATTTCTGACCCATACCGTTTTTTGTTTCGTGATATAACTGCTGTAAATACTCTGTAAAAAAAGGAAGCGCTATTTCAATTTCTGTCCGTTCACGATCAGCAATGACAATGAGGGCAATATAGTACCCCTCCATTGGATATAAAGTACATAAGGTACGTCCTGCTTTTTTATATTTCACGTTCCATCCATACTGCATAGAGCATCTGCTATATTCCAGCACAGGCTTGCTCTGATATTCTGTCTCCACATGCGTGCATAGACTTTCAAACAAAGGGTTATTCACATAGGCTCTGATAGCTGCCATAGACGGCTTCTGTGTTCCATTGGTCCTATCCCATGTTTCCTTTATTCTAAGTATCCCTTGCGATGAAATTAATGGCAGCCATAGCTCCATATAGCTTGCATCTGGAGCCGTATCATAATACATCTCAGCAGCGAAATTTCCGCAGGTCAAGTTGTGCTTTTTAATCCAGCCGTTCATAAATGAGGATGCTTTGAAAATTGCGGAACCAATGAGTTCCGAAAAGTTTTCCGCCTCAAAGCAACAAACGGCATATTCACCGCTTGGAAGTGTATAAGAAGCATATCCCTCTGCCTGTACATCTCCGGGGATCTCGGATCCAGCCATGTAGGTGCAGCAGCCCTCTCTGGCGTCTCCCATATAAAGAATACCAAATTCATTGCCATTTAACAGTAAATGGATAATATTTGGTTTTTGACGATGGAATTCATCCCATATTATCCCGGTAGTAGCGATGCCGGTAGCTTTGCCTCCAGTTAATTCAGTCTCCGGCACTTGGCCTTCAATTCCAATAAACCTGCGAGGTTCATCAAGTTTTCTACGGGTCACTTCAACCACAATACCATCAGTGATTAACGGTTCATCTTCAACAACCATGACATAGTTCAATAGTAGATCGGGTTTTATAAAATGATTGAGTATAACAGGACAAGTACGATATTCGTCCGGTGTAATGCCGTAAGCATCTTTAAATGCACGAGTAAAGTTGGCATGGTCTGAAAACCCATATTCAAGTGCCACATCAATAATTCGCTTTTCTTTTATTTTAAGACCTTCTGAAGCTTTTGCCAGCCTACGTAGTTTAACATATTCATTTACAGGTTTCTTCACCAAACGCCCAAACAGGCGCTGAAAATAATATGGTGATAATGACGCCACATTTGCGAGAGCGTCCATCTTTATATTCTCTGACAAATGGTCTTCAATATAGTTCAATGAATTTTGTATTGCTTCCCATGCATGCATATTGACACCTCCATGGGTATATTATAGTACAGGTATGGCCTGACCGCTTGTCACACAATGCCCTTTTGGGTTCTATTGCAAAATGTTCACTACATTTGCCAACACTTCAACTATATACTTTTAAACTGATTCTTTTATGAAATTATCTATATCTATATCTTTCAAAACACCTTTTTGACATCCGTATTCATCTTCCTTTATAATTTATCCCCGTATAGTGGCGGCACTATATTTATTAATCCTCTTCACAGGTTTGTGTCCATCCATAATATCTCAAATTGCAATATTGCTGGATGGTTTTAATTGTATTCTCAGCATGTACTTTAGAGGTAGCGCCATATAAATAGACACTTTTAACTTTAGTCTGGGCAAGTATTTATTCATTCTCAACGATAAATTTAAAATTATTGTATACTAAAATATACCATCTTTCAACATTTCTTTAAGTGTATAGAACGACTAATTTTCATAAGGATTTTCGAGGTTAAAAAGTATCCACCGAACATCCGAAAAAACTTCCTAATCTCGAAAGCCCTCTATTTGTCAGCTTTTAAACAGTCCATATTTCTCCACCCTTGACATCAACACAACACACTCAACATGGCTCGGAATGATAGCATAGATAACATTAGTAAATGCTTGTCTTGAAAATATATCGACTACTTTTTTCTATTCATGAGAACATATCCACTATACTCGTTGCTTCATCAGGCCGTGCTTGTTGCAATAGCAGTACAGCAAACCATGACCTCGAATTTTAAAGTATGTTTCCGCGTTACCTTCAGGATATAGTTTTACCATATTGAATTTATCTCCTGATACATATGCTAAAAAGGAAATATAATGGGTTTTCGTCATGCTATGAGCAACGCTTACAAAGCACTCATCTTCTTCTTTCTCAATAGATATTTTGTGATCATCATCCGCTTCTTCTGCCTCTAGCGGTAGCAGTGTAACGCCACAGCAACTGACAAGAGCCTCACCTGTACTATGGATAATATTACCACACACAGGGCAGACATATAGCTGGGATTTAAGAATATTGCTGGATATATTACGGTTGGTGATATCATTGCCTGAAAGCAATTCAATGGTGGAAATCCTCAATGCCTTTGCAATCGGCTCAAGCAAAGTAATATCCGGATATCCCCTTCCTGTTTCCCATTTGGAAACGGCCTTGTCACTTACACCGAGAATTTGTGCCAAATCAGACTGTGTCATCTTTTGCCTTTCTCTAAGCCGCTTAATTACAGTACCTGTTACATATTGATTCATCTTGATAACCTCCTTACAAAGAAATGTTATCATCAGATATCATGATAAACAACCTACTCTTCGTAGAAATCCTTCTTATACATCTATTCTGTCAACTCACATTTACTTTGATAGCAAACCAAGAAACCTATTTTACCGACACATATATGTTATCTTCTATATAAAATCTCCAAAGATAATCTTTAGCCTCTTCAGCATAATCAATTCCTACGCGTTTAGCAGACACTATAATCTCTTCCGTTTCTCCTGCTTCAACATACAGCTTATCACCGCATAGGTCCTCTCCATTAAGTTCTTTATCAATTGATAATGCCCTACATAATTTTCCTGGCCCGTTAGTTAAATTCTTAATTTGACTTTTGCTTAATTGTGAATAGGTTTTCCCAAACCTATTTCGCGCTATTATATCAAGTCCTTTTACTGGCTCAACCGCTCTTATTAAAACAGCTTGGGGATTCCCTTCTTCTCTGGTAACTATATTAAAGCAGTAGTGCATTCCGTAAATAAAAAATACATATGAAAACCCAGGGCCTCCATACATAACTTCCACCCTTTGCGTTCTTCTTCCACCATATGAATGGGCAGCTTTATCGTTGATACCCATATAGGCCTCTGTTTCAACGATTTTTGCAGAAATCCTTTGCCCGTCTATCTCATGCACAAGCACCCTTCCCAAAAGTTCTTTTGCGACTATTAACGAATCTCTATTGTAGAATTCCCTATTTAACCTGTTTTGTGAGTTCACTTATTTAATTAGCCTCTTCTTCCTCTCTATTCACCTATATAATCCCCTTACTTTAAGGATTATATTAAAATTTGGAACCATCCCCATTAAAATTGACACTTAAAACGTTACAGTTCAGATGTAGTTTATTGATAATTTCCAGAGCATCAGTTTCTAATATTCAAAATATCTTCTAAATAAGGTAGTAAAATTAAATATAATTTGAGTATAAAAAAACAAGTTAAAAGCCAGTG
>JAEZOA010000086.1 GCA_023441625.1 Bacillota bacterium | reverse complement strand
CACATTTTACAAATGAGTAAGGGTAGGCTTATTAGTGTGTAGATTTTTTATGCTTTTTGGAGCAAAAACCTGCTCTTTATTCAAAACTTTTTTCCAGTTGGCTATTGACATTTAACCGCTGGACTTTATCAAAAATCCTGGTCAAAAGCCTTTTAGCGTAAAAATTAGTTATAGTCTTTCTTTTCCATGTGTATTCAGGGTCAAATAAGACATAAGGCTTATTCTCATCTATAGTTTCATCATTAATTGTTAATACATCAGCTATTGCTTTTCCAGTCTCTCTATCAAAAAGCCTCCATACAGCTTTAAATCCAGGGTTGGTTATTTTCCCGACATTTTCGCTAAGCTTTATCTTTGAAATAATTTCACCATTCTCCTCAACAGCTGCCAGTTTATAAACTCCGCCGAATACAGGTTCTGATCTAGAAGTAATTAAACGTTCACCAACACCAAATAAATCTACCCTTGCTCCTTGAATAAGAATATCCCTAATAATGAATTCATCAAGTGCATTTGATGCCACAATTTTGCAGTCTTGAAAACCTGCCTCATCTAGCATTTTTCTGGCTGCCTTTGAAAGATATGTTATATCCCCAGAGTCTATTCTTATTCCTTTAGGTCTAAAGCCTCTTGGAACTATCTCCTCGTTGAATGCTCTAATTGCATTAGGTACACCAGATTTCAGTACATTATAGGTATCCACAAGCAAGGTGCAACTGCTAGGATATGTTCTTGCGTATGCTCTAAATGACTCCAACTCACTTGAAAACATTTGTATCCAGCTGTGAGCCATTGTACCGATAACTGGAATACCAAATTTTTCTTCGGCAATAGTACAAGCAGTTCCTATACATCCTCCAATGTATGCAGCTCTAGCACCATAAATTGCTCCATCATAGCCCTGGGCTCTTCTTGAGCCGAATTCCATAATTTCTCGACCCTCTGCTGCCCTGACTATTCGGTTTGCCTTTGTAGCAATTAAACTCTGATGATTTATTGTTAAAAGAATCATGGTCTCAACAAATTGAGCTTCAATTACTGGCCCTCGAACTATTACAATTGGTTCATTTGGAAATATCGGAGTGCCTTCTTTTACAGCCCAGACATCACAGCTAAACCTGAAGGTTTTCAAGTATTGCAAGAAGTCTTCACTAAACATATTTTTATCTCGTAGGAATTCAATATCTTTATCCTCAAACTTAAGACTCTTTAAGTACTGTATTAGTTGGTCAACCCCTGCCATAATTGCAAAGCCGCCATCGTCTGGAATCTTTCGAAAGAACATATCAAAATATGCAATTTTATTTTTTAAGCCTTCCTGCAAATACCCATTTGCCATAGTTAATTCATAAAAATCAGTCAGCATTGTTAAATTAGTTTTATCCATATATATGTCCATGCCCCGCATTTGCACAATACTCCATTAAAATACTGGCATGGACTCGGCCCTCCCTTTTTATTTTATTTTCGTTCTTTCAGCCTTCTCATACTTCTTAGGAAATGCCATCATACCCTACAAAAATTCATTTGAATATTCAGAGTTTAATTGTTTGGACAACCTCAATCCCATTAATTATCATATTGTATAACGCCATTACGTTAGTTAAATCACCATCATGAAGACCTAAGTCATAGGTATCAACATAATTAATAGGAACAATGACCCTAGCTTTCTTATTTTGCTTATTAAACCAAGTCTTTAGAGTAATTGCAAACTGCGTAATGCATATATCAGTACAGTCACCAGTTACTATAAAGGTGTTTATACTTGGGTTTTGATTAAGCCATAGCTGGAACTCGTCTTCAAGAAAGCCATTTGTTGAATTCTTAGGAAAAAGTGTATAGCCACCAACTTCCTTAATTTCATCTACAATCTCGCTCTCAGAAGTTCCTGCCATACAATGTACTGGGTACGCCTCAAATTCTGGTGAAGTGTCAGTATGGCAATCTGCAAAAGCAAGCTTTGTTATTTCTAATTCATCACATTTTTTTGATAACTGAGCTATATCAGGAATTAATTTCTCCACCCTAGAACTTTTTAAGGCTCCCTCCCTAGCGAAACCATTAATCATATCGACAATAATCAATACTGTATTGTTACTCTTTTGCTCCTTTAATTCTAGCGTAGGAAGCTTTGTCAGCATATCAAAAATCTCGTCAAGTACTTCTGTGCTTCTTTTTAAAAATTTAACTTTATTTATCGTATTCATAGTGATTACTCCTTCCAAAAATAATATTTTCTAGACCCCCGACTTGCAACCTTATATTTATCCAATCTATAAAATCGGTCTAAGCTTTTCGTCTTTCCATCCAATTTGGGTTAAATTTAAATAGCTTTGATGGTCTGTGACCAGCATCTTTAGTATACTCATTAGTCTCAATAACCATATCTGCAGTTTTTCTTCTAAAGTTGGCTTTTAATAGCTCTGCATCTAGAATAACTTCATATACTTGTTGCAGTTCAGTTAGAGTAAACATTTCAGGCATTAGGTTAAAAGCAATATCAGTATACTCTATTTTGCTGCGTAATCTTTCAATGGCATACTCTATTATTTTTACGTGGTCAAATGCGATTCCATTAGATTCAACTACTTCGCTTTTTATTTTAGTTACTTTACCCTCAACTACTTTTATCGTCTTTATAATTGCAGAGAGGCTGTCTTCATCATTTTCTAAACTTAATGTGTATAATTTTTGAAGAATATAACCAGCTCCTGTTAAAGTTTTTTGCTCTTGGTACAATTTACATGATACTGCGAACCACTTTGCTTCTTCTGCATCATCACTTGCCTTGATATTAAGTTCGCTGCTATCTACAAGAGACATATAGGATGTACTTATCACTCTTGTACGAGGGTCTCTTTCTAAGTCTCCCCATGTATAGAGTTGTTCCATATAAATATCCTCAATGTTGGTTTCTTCTTTTAATTCCCGTAATGCAGCTTCATCAAGACTTTCATCCATTTGTACAAAACCACCAGGTAGAGCCCATTGTCCAATGTATGGGTGGTCAGCTCTTTTAATCATTAATAGCTTCAGATCTTTCTCAGGCAACTTTCTATAGCTTTCCTTTTCTTTCTCAGTTACTGTGAAAATTAGTATATCTACAGTCATTGAAGGTCTATCATATTTAGTTGCGTCATAGCTTGCTAAAAATTGCTCCTGTGTCAGTCCCTGTTTGTTTGTAATCTTATTTCCATTCATTAGTTTCCCTCATTTTCTATTCTATATTTAAAATTTGTTTATCTGACTATATGATTCGTGAGGCAGGTATTGATAATATTTATATCATATTATTATTTTGTTATTATCATTATAATACTATCACTGTTGATTGTCAATATTAAAAAGTACTCAAAGAGGCAAAAGTGGCTTGATGGACGACAGAGCTTTTATGCCGCGAAAGCCTCTTGCAATGAGTAATCCGGCAGGATAGGCTACCGATATTTGAAGAGTACTTCCAGCTGTAATTTAGAATTAGTGTTGAATATTATAGTATAATTCTTTAAAATAGTATTCATGTAAATAGTACCCAATAATCAAGCCGTTTAGTATGAGTACCGAAAAAAGCCACCGCGCAGCCGTTTAGTTCAACAAAGCATGACCACGTCGGGTGCGGGCTCAGAAAGTTACCAATGGCTAAACTTTTAGGAGGTTTTTAATAAAAATGGTATCAAACGAAATAATATCAATTATTCTTAAACTTCAGCAAGAAGCAATCTCTACTGGCAATCCTCCCTTTGCCGCAGTAATAATTGCTGATGATAAAGTGATTTCATCTAGTCATAATAAATCTCGAACATCGGGTAATCCACTCGAACATGCCGAAATGTCAGCAATTCAACTAGCAATTAAGAATTATGGCTCTGAGATTCTATTAAAAGCACATTTAATATCATCAAATGAACCATGTCCAATGTGTATTGGTGCTTGTATATGGTCTGGGATCCGAAAAGTATCCTACTTTGTGTCTCAAGAACAAGTTGCAGCCATACGAGTGTGGGGAAAGTTCATGCCAGTTCATAAGATTGCAGAAATTGATGATTCAGGTATTACTATAAATGGACCAATTGAGAATGAAGGCATGCTGAGAATTCATCATGAATTTTGGACAACCGGCAACAATTCTGAATTTAAGCATTCGATTCATTTATCAGATTGGAAAACTTATTTGTAAGTGCAAGAAAACCCCAAGCAGTTAATCATGGAGGCTAAAGTCTTTGTGCAAATAAGTATAAAATAAAACAAGCCTTCATGCCATCAGCACAAAAGACTAAAGTCTTAAGCTATTTTACTTTATATATAAAGCAAAGCCTCAAGCAGTTATGCTTGGAGCCTAAATTCCCGTATGAATTATCACATACAATAATTAAAAGCTGCTTAGGATTGTGTTAAAAGCAATCATGATGCAGCTTTTGCTGTGTTTTCGCTTTTTAAAATAGTATATCAATTTTTACAAATG